>JANLHE010000321.1 GCA_024653875.1 Acidobacteriota bacterium | reverse complement strand
TCGTATTCCTGTTCGCAGCCCACGAGCGCGAGCAGCTCGGGCCAGAGCTGCCGCACCACGCCCAGTTCCAGCGCCAGCGCGAGACCCACGGATGGCCGGGGCGCGCGCAGCAGGAGTTTCTCCACTTCGCCCCAGATGCGCTCGGCCGGCAGGTCGGTCAGCGACAGCGACCGGCAGAGGGCCTTGGTCGCCTCGTCCACCGTGAGGCCAAATCGCGCGGCGAATTGCAGCGCCCTGAGCACCCGCAGGCTGTCGTCCGCGAACGTCGCGGGGTCCACGGCCCGCAGCCGCTTCGCCTGCAGGTCGGGCTGGCCGTCCCACGGGTCGATGACCTCGCCCGTGAGCGGGTCGAGCGACATCGCGTTGATCGTGAAGTCCCGCCGGCGTGCCGCTTCCCTGAACGACAGTGCGGGATCGCCGGTCACCGTGAATCCCTTGTGCCCGTGCCCGGTCTTGGACTCGCGGCGCGGCAGCGACACATCCATGTCGCCGACCTTGTAGACCGTGAAACTCTCGCCAACTGTGTTGACCTGGCCAAACGACTCGAGCACCGTGCGCAGGGCATCCGCGGGCACCCCGAAGACCTCCAGGTCCAGGTCCTTGGCCTCCAGGCCCAGCAGGCGGTCGCGCACCCAGCCGCCGACCACAAGGGCGCGCCCGCCGCGCGCCTGGACGGCGCGCGCGATGTCGATGGCCAGGGGGGGACAGGTCGTCATCGAAAAATCTATTATTCACTGTGATGTCCACGCGTGCATTGCTGGCAGACCTGGTCTCGGTCAACTCCGTCAACCCGTCGCTGGTGCCCGGCGCGCCCGGGGAAGCCGCCGTGGCCGACGTGGCGGCGCACGCCCTCCGGGCCGGCGGACTCGACGTGGTGTTCCAGGAGGCGGCGCCCGGGCGGCCGAACGTGATCGGCGTGCTGGACGGGCGCGAGTCCGGCCCGGCGATCATGTTGTGCGGCCACCTCGACACCGTGGGCGTGGAGGGCATGACGGACCCGTTCACCCCCCGCGTCGACGGCGGCCGCCTCTACGGCCGCGGCGCGCAGGACATGAAGGGCGGCGTGGCCGCCATGATCGCGGCCGCCGTGGCGCTGGCCCCCACCTGGACGCGCGGCCGGCTCCTCGTCGCGTGCGTCGCCGACGAGGAGTACGAGAGCCTCGGCGCCGAGGCCCTCGTCAAAGCGTGGACCGCAGACGCGGCGATCGTCACCGAGCCGACGGATCTCACGCTGGCGGTGGGCCACAAGGGATTTGCGTGGCTGGAGATCGTGACGCACGGGCGCGCGGCGCACGGCAGCCGCCCGCGGGAGGGCCGTGACGCGATCGTGGACATGGCGCGCGTGCTGCTAACGCTTGAGGCACACGACCGTGCGCTGCAGTCGCGCGCGCCGTCGGAGTATCAGGGCACGGCGTCGCTGCACGCGTCGATCATCAGTGGCGGCCGCGAGTTGAGTGTTTATCCGGACCGCTGCGTGCTCCAGATGGAGCGCCGCACCGTGTCCGGGGAAGACGATGGGGTGGTGCTGGCGGAAGTCGGCGCGATGCTGGACACACTGGGGGCGGCCGACGCCCGGTTTCGCGGGGACGCGCGCCTGATGACGTCCCGCCCGCCGTACCGCCTCAGTCCGTCGGCGCCGTTGCCCACCGCGCTTGCGGCCGCGCTCGCCTCACGAGGCCTGCCGGCCGGGCCCGTGGGCATGTCGTTCTGGACCGACGCGGCCATCCTGGCCGGCGCCGGCATCCCGTCGGTGCTGTTCGGTCCCGGCGGCGCCGGTCTTCACAGCGTCGAGGAGTACGTCAACCTGGCGGATGTGGACGTCTGCCGCGACGTGCTGGTGGAGACGGTCCGCCTCATTTCTTCTTCTCGCCCATGATCGATCCCAGCACGAACGCCACGTTGGCGGGACGTTCGCCGAGGCGGCGCATGAAGTACGGGAACCACTCCTTGCCGAAGGGGATGTAGACGCGGAAGGGGTGGCCGGCGGCAGCCAGGGAGGCCTGCAGGTCGCGGCGGATGCCGTACAGCATCTGGAACTCATAACGCGCGTGCGCGATCCCGTTCGCGGCGGCAAACGCCGTCGTGGCGTCAATCATCGCCGGGTCGTGCGTGGCGATGGCCGGGTAGGTGCCTTCGGTGAGCAGCACCTTCATCTGTTCGACAAACGCGGCGTCCACCTCAGCCTTCTTCTGAAATGCCACGGCCGCCGGCTCGCGATACGCGCCCTTGACCAGCCGGATGCGCGCGCCGAGCGCGTTCACGCGCCTGATGTCGGCCATCGACCGGCGCAGGTACGACTGGATGACCACGCCGGCATTGCGGCACCCGATGTTCCAGAGCGTCTCGAACGCGTCCAGCGTGCGGTCGGTATACGGCGAGTTCTCCATGTCGATGCGGACGAAGAACTCGCTCTTCGCCGCGACGTCCAGAATGCGCCGCAGGTTGTCGATGCAGGTGGCCCGATCGACGTCCAGGCCGAGCTGGGTGAGCTTGAGCGAGATGTTCCGCCCGACGCCCGCCTTGGCGATGGCGTCGATCACGTCGAGGTACCCGCGCGTGGCCGCCAGCGCCTCATCGGGGGACGCCACGCTTTCGCCCAGCAGGTCCAGCGTGACCATCAGGCCCTGCCGCTCGACCTCGCGGGCGGCCGCCAGGGCTTCGGCCACTTCCTCGCCGGCGATGAACCGGCGGGCGAAGCTGTCCGGCTTGCGCATTCCGTATCGAGAGGCGAGCGATTTCAGGGATGAACTGGCGGCGAGCATCGAGAACGCCGCTTTGGGGAGCGCAGCAAACATCAGTGTGTGGATCTCCGTAGGGGCATCAGGTGTTCGAGCGTTCGCGCGTGGTACTCAAGCACCATACGATCGCGAACCTGCACTCGTTGACGTTCCGTCATCAGCACTCCGCGAGGGGCCAGCGCCACGAGGTCCCGCCGCGCGGCCGGATCATACTCCGACAACGGGATGGGCGCACCGAAAGTATGACGGACCATCCCGCTGACTTCCCGGCTGAACGGGCGCTTGCATCCGGCGGCAGGGTCACGGTGACGTCAGGCGAGCGCGCGGCACAGCGCGTGGGTGAACTCCGTCGTGGAAGCCGTCCCCCCCAGGTCCCGCGTCCGCACCGCGCCCGCGGAGAGCACCGCGTCCAGGGCGGTCTTCACCCGGGTGGCGGCATCGTGTTCACCCAGGTGCCGCAACATCATGATTCCGGAGAGCAGCAGGGCCGTGGGGTTCGCCACGTTCTGGTCCGCGATGTCCGGCGCGCTGCCGTGCACGGCCTCGAACACGGCCACCTCCGCGCCCAGGTTCGCGCCCGGCACCACGCCCAGGCCGCCCACCAGGCCCGCGCACAGGTCCGACACGATGTCGCCGTACAGGTTCGGCAGCACCAGCACGTCGAACTGTTCGGGCCGCATCACCAGATGCATGCACGCGGCGTCCACGATCTTCTCGTCGTACGGCACATCCAGGTAGTTGCGGGACACCGCGCGCACGGAATCCAGGAACAGGCCGTCGCTCAACTTCATGATGTTGGCCTTGTGGACGGCCGTGACCTTCGCGCGGCCCTCGCGGCGCGCGTGTGCGAACGCAAACTCCGCGATGCGCGTGGACGCGGCCTCGGTGATGATCTTCAGGCTTTCCACCACGCCAGGGATGATCACGTGTTCCAGCCCCGCGTAGAGGTCCTCAGTGTTTTCGCGCACGATCACGAGGTCGACGTGCTGAAAGCGGGACGGCACGCCGGGCAGGTTGCTGACCGGGCGCAGACTCGCGAACAGGTCCAGCGCCTTCCGCAGGCCGACGTTCACGCTCGAGAATCCTTCACCGATGGGCGTGGCGCACGGACCCTTCAGGGCCGTCTTGTTCCGCTTGACTGAGTCGAGCAATTCCACCGGCAGCGTCTGGCCGGTCTTCCTGAATGCCATCACACCGGCGTCCTGGCGATCCCAGTCAATCGACACACCCGCCGCGTCCAGCACCTTGACCACCGCCGTGGTGACTTCGGGTCCGATGCCATCGCCGGGAATCAACGTGAGTGTGTGCGCCCGTTGAGCCATGCTGCACTCACTAGTGTATAACCAGAGAAGGGATTGTCTGTTGCGTTTCGGGAAGGAGTTCGTATGCCCACCGTGCCTCTCCAGATCAAATTTCTGAACATGCGCCGGATGCTGACGATCGAGCGGTTCATCGCCGAGCGCGTCGAGGACCTTCAGGCTCTGCATGGCCAGGTGATCGGGTGCCACGTGTCGGTCGAGACGCCGCACAGGAGTCACCAGACCGGCAACGCGCTTGAAGTGCGCATCTCCCTGGCACTGCCGGGCGAACTGGTCGTCACGCGCAAGTCCACGTCCGCAGCAACGCCCGCGGTGGCCGTGGGCCAGGCGTTTGACGCGCTCAAGCGCCAGATGCGCAAGGTGGCCGGGAAGAAAATCGCCGCGCGCAAACCGAGGGGGACGACCAAGCGCAGGTAGGTTTCACACGTCTCGTGTGAATCGCTCTCAGGCGAGTCGCGGTGCCAGCAGGGCCGCGACGGCTTCCAGCAGGTCCCGGTCGCTCTGACCGAAGGCGGCCGGCCGGTCCGAATCGATATCGAGTTCGCCAAGGACGCGGCTGTTGGCGCCGGCGGTCATGATCGGCACCACGATCTCCGATCGGGTCTCGATCGAACAGGCCAGATACCGCGGGTCGCTGTGCACGTCATCCACCACGATGGTCGCCCGTTCGGCGGCGGCGGCGCCGCAGATGCCACGTCCCAGGGGGATGCGCGTGTGGGGTGACGGTTTGCCGAGATACGGCCCCAGGACCAGCTCGTCGCCTTCAAGGACGTAGATGCCGGCCCAGGTGTAGTGCGGCAGGCGGGCCCTGAGCAGCGCCACGGTCTCGACCATGGCCTCGTGGCCGTCTGGCGCGGCGGCAATGGCGCGCTGAATGTCTGCAAGCAGGATGGCGTCGGTCATTCGCGGGCCTCGATCCAGAAGACGGCCAGGCCGGCCAGCAATGTGAGGCCCATCAGTCCGTTGGACAGGCCATGCAGGCGGCCAAATTCAACCTTGCGGGGATCGGTGTCGGGCAGCGCGGCCAGCGTGGCGGGTGTGTCCGCGCGCAGGGTTTCGATGCGCGGCGCCAGCATGAGGCCGGCGTACAGGCTGATGGCGAGCATCGCGGTCACCAGCCAGACCTGGATGGCCAGGCGGCGCGGGCGGGGGCCCAGCGCGGCCCGCATGCCGAGGATGGTCAGGAGGGCGCCGCCCAGGAACCACGCCATCTGCTGGAATCGCAGGAAGATCTGGCCAAAAAGCAGACCGGCGAGCGCGCGACCCGCCTCGGGGTCGCGGTGTTCCAGCACGTAGAACAGCGAGGGCGCGGCGACCATGCCGAGGGTGGCCAGTCCGCCAATCCATAACGCCATGACGGCCAGTGACGCAACACGCAAGATCGGCATCCCTCCGATTATGTCATGCGGTAAACTTCTGCACGCTGCATGACACCGCCATCCAATACCGTTCTCCACAACCTCGCCACCCAACTCCGCATCGATTCGGTGCGCTCCACCACGGCGGCAGGCTCCGGCCATCCGACCACCTGCCTGTCGGCGGCGGATATCCTGGCGGTGCTGTTCTTCGACGAGCTCCGATTCGATCCGAAGGACCCGCAGCACCCCGAGGCCGATCGGTTTGTGTTGTCGAAGGGCCACGCCGCGCCAATTTTATACGCGGCCTGGGCCGCCGCCGGCGCGTTCCCGCGCGAAGAGGTGATGCAGCTGCGCAAGATCACGTCGGATCTGGAGGGGCACCCCACGCCGCGCCTGCCGTTCGTGGATGTCGCCACCGGGTCGCTGGGCCAGGGGCTGCCCGCCGGCATCGGCATGGCGCTGAACGCGCGCCGCATCAGTTCCGACTACCGCACGTACGTGCTGCTGGGCGACGGCGAAACGGCCGAAGGCGCCGTGTGGGAGGCCGCGCAGGTGGCGGCCCATCACCAGCTCGACAACCTCTGCGCCATCACGGACGTCAACGCGCTCGGGCAGAGCCGGTCCACGCAGTGGGCGCATGACGTGGAGGCGTTTGCCACGCGGTATCGCGCGTTCGGCTGGCACGCGATCACGGTGGACGGCCACGACATCGCGGCCCTGCGCGCGGCGTTCGCCGAGGCGCGCGGCATGACCGGGCGTCCGACGATGATCGTGGCGAAGACGCTGAAGGGAAAAGGCTGTTCGATTTTCGAGGGGAAGGACAACTGGCACGGCAAGCCCCTGAAAAAGGGCGCGGAAGCCGACGCGGCCCTCGCGGAGCTGGAGGCGGCGATTATCCCGACCTCCGATCCGGCGCCGTCGATTCTGAAGCCCGCCTCGCGGCGGTCTGAAGGCGCGCTGCCGGA
Organism: Acidobacteriota bacterium; assembly: GCA_024653875.1. Taxonomy (GTDB): domain Bacteria; phylum Acidobacteriota; class Vicinamibacteria; order Vicinamibacterales; family SCN-69-37; genus SYFT01. Next base: position 6,033 of record JANLHE010000321.1, on the reverse strand, counting down.
CTTCGTGGCGGCGATGCCCGCGCCCGCGTACACGCTGGGCGATCTTGTGGCCACGCGCGAAGCCTACGGCACGGCGCTGGCGGCCCTGGGCGGCCTCGATGCCCGCGTCGTCGCGCTGGACGCCGACGTCAAGAACTCCACGTTCAGCGATCGCTTCGAGAAGCGGTTCCCGGAGCGCTTCTACCAGATGTTCATCGCCGAGCAGGTGATGATTGGCGCGGCGATGGGCCTGGCCAGCCGCGGCGCCATCGCGTTTCCCTCGAGCTTTGCCTGTTTCCTCGAGCGTGGCGCGGACTTCATCCGGATGGCCGGCATCTCCATGCTCAACATCAAGCTGTGCGGATCGCACGCCGGCGTTTCCATCGGTGAAGACGGCCCGTCGCAGATGGCGCTCGAAGATCTGTCCATGGCGCGCGGCGTGCCCAACTGCACGGTGCTCTATCCCTCGGACGCCGTCTGCGCGGAGCGGCTGGTGGCCGTGGCCGCCGCCACGCCCGGTCCCGTGTACATCCGCAGTTCGCGTCCGAAGACGCCCGTCATTTACGGCAACGACGACGTGTTCGTGGCCGGCGGCTCCAAGACGCTGCGGCAGAGCCCGAAGGATGTGGCGACGGTGGTCGGCGCCGGCGTGACGCTGTTCGAGGCGCTCAAGGCGCACGACATCCTGGCGAAGGCCGGCATCGCCATTCGCGTCGTGGATGCGTACTCCATTCAGCCCATCGATCGCGAGGGCATGATTGCCGCCGGCAACGCGTCCAAGGGCCGCCTCATCACGGTGGAGGATCATTACGCGCCCGGCGGCCTGGGCGACGCGGTCTCGGAGGCCGTGTGGGATCAGGGCTTCAGCGTGCAGCGCCTCGCGGTCCGCGAGATCCCGCGCAGCGGCGAGCCCGACGAGCTGCTCGAGCGCTACGGCATTTCCGCCGCGGCCATCGTGAGGGCCGTCAAGGGGTAGCGTGATGCGGCACTTCATTCCGGCAGCCGCCTTGATGCTCACGTTGCTGGGCGGCGTCAGCCACGGGCAGCGCGTGCAGGTGGCCTCGGAACAGGAGCAGTGGATCCTCGGCGAGTACTGGACCGTGGTGAAGCGGTACCAGAGCGGCCAGACCGCGCCCGCAATCAAGGAAATTTCCAGTTGGCCGCAGGACCGCATCGCCAAGGTCCAGGCGTCCCAGTTCCAGCAGGAGACGCAGCTCGACGACCTGAGGGCGTCGAAGGCCGAGTGGAGACCCGGGACGTTGCGCGCGGCCGCGATGCTGCACACCGAGGCGGGTCTGGAGGCGCTGCGCCAGCGTGACATCTCCCAGTTCCAGTTTCACGTCGGGATCGCCGACGGCTGGCTGAGCCTGGCCGACGACAGGACCTCCATCCCCGGCGGGCTGCGCAGCCGCTGGAACGTGGCGGTCGCGAGGGTGCTGCTGCTCAACGGCGAGTTCGTCCTGGCGGAAGCCTCCCTGGACCGCGTGAACACGAAGATCGCCGACGACGCGGCGGTTCTGCTCGCGCTTGGCACGGCCAAGGAAGGCCGGGCCAGGCGGTTGACGGCCGACGCCCCGGCCGGTGCCAAACCGCGCGACCCGGCCGAGGTGAAGCGGGAGCGCGCGGAACTCCGCGCAGCCGCCGCGACGCTGTTCGAACGCGCCCTGACGCTTGACCCGGCGCTGGCCGAAGCGCACTTGCGCCTCGCGCGCCTCGCCATCGATCGCGGGGACGACGCGAGGGCGGAGCAGGAACTGCGCACGGTCACACAGGCGTCAACCGATCCGAACCACGTGTACCTGGTGAACCTCTGGCTCGGTGATATTCGCGAACGCCGGAAGCAGTGGAATGCGGCCGCGGAGTCGTACGTCGAGGCCGTCAAGGCGCGACCCGATGGCCAGAGCGCGTACGTGGCGCTCGCGCACGTCCTGCACGAGATGGGCCAGGGCGTCCAGGCGGTCGGCGTCATGGATCGCTGGTTCGCGCGCGGCGTCACGAGTCCCGTCGCCGATCCCTGGTGGATCTATCCGCTCGGGCTTGATGCCCGGCTCGAGGCGCGCTTCGATGCGATCTTCGCGGAAGTCAGAGCGGCCAAGGACGCCAAATGACCAGGCCGCCCACTCGCCGCGTCTTCGTCGCGCTGCTGCTGGGCGCCGCGGCGGTGACGCCGTTCTCGGCCGCCCGGCAGGTGCCCGCGCCCGCCGCAGCGCCGGCGGTCGTCACGATTGACGCGCTGGTCACGCGCGACGGCAAGCCGGTCACGGGCCTCAAGGCCGGTGACTTTGACGTACGTGACGGTGGCGCGGTGCAACAGGTCCAGCTCGGCAGCCTCGACTCGATGCCCGTGGCGCTGCTGCTCGCGCTCGACACGAGCGTCAGCCTGCGGGGGCCGGCCCTCGACCAGCTCAAGGAGGCGGCGAAGGCGGCGGTGTCGAGCCTGCGGGCCGGCGACCAGGCGGCGCTCTTGACGTTTTCGCAGTCGGTCGCGCTTCGCGCCGGCTGGACTGACGACAAGCGCCGTCTTCAGACCGCCATCGACGCGACGACGGCGCAGGGCTCGACGTCGCTGGCCGACGCGGCGTTCGCGGCCCTCTGCCTGCCGCCGGGTCGCGCCGGGCGAACGCTGGTGCTGATCTTCAGCGATGGCGACGACTCGTCGAGTTGGCTCAGCGCGACCGCGGTCGTTGAGGCCGCCCGGCGGACGGAGGCGGTCGTCTACGGCATTACGCTCTCGGCCGGCGCCACCGGCCCGGTCGCACCCGACGCCGCGCGCGTGAAGCTGCTTGAGGATCCAGGCCTGTACCCAGGCGCGCTGCTTCCGGTGCTCGCCCACGACACCGGCGGCGAGTCGCTCTCGCGCGCCAACCCGAGGGACCTTCGCGCGGCGTTCCTTGACGTACTGGCGCGCTTCAATCAGCGCTACGTCCTCACCTATACGTCGCCCCACGCGGCTGGCTCGGGCTGGCATTCCCTCGAGGTCCGCGTCACGGACCCCGCGCTGACGGTGACCGCGCGCCGCGGCTACACGCGGTAGGCGGCCGGCGTGCCGGCCGCTCCCGAAGTATCATCCCGCATGCGCAGACTGTCCTTGATGATCCGATGGGGTATCGGTGTCGCGGCCGTGGCCGCGTTCGCCGTCACGGCTTTTTCGGCACAGACGCCTGTCCCGCTCACCGGCATGCGCGATCCCGCGTTCTCGCCCGACGGCAGGCGCATTGTCGTCTCCTGGCTTGAGGCGTTGTGGGTGATGACGCCGGACGGACGGGATCAGAAACGCGTGGTCACGAGCAGAGGCCCGTGGGTCAGCGAGCGGGATCCGGCCTGGTCGCCCGACGGCAAACAGATCGCGTTCGCGGCCGACACCACGGGCGCGTTCGACCTCTATGTGGCCGCCGCCGGCGGCGGGGCCGCGACGAAGATCACCACGCTCGACGGCGACGAGCGGTGGCCGTCATGGACGCGGGACGGACGCCTGCTGTTCTCACATCGCGCCGCCGGCGGTACGTGGCGGCTGAATCTGGTGGCCGCCAGCGGTGCCGGGGCGCCAACGGCCTTCACGCCCGACGACGCCGCGGAGTGGCAGGGCCGTGTGTCGCCGGACGGGCGCCGGGTCGTGTTTGTGTCCGGCCGCGATCCGGAAGCCGGCGACGACGCGGACGTGTTCGTGCGCGCGCTGGCTGACAACGCGTCCGCCACGCGCGTGACCCGGGGCGGCGGCGAAGAACGCTGGCCGGCGTGGGCGCCTGACAGTCTTCGCGTGTCGTTTGCGGCTTCGCGGCAAGGGCAGGGGGCCGGCCTGTGGGTGGCCGAGGTGCCTCACGCCGCGCCCGGGGCGCCGGCGGCTCCTCAAGCGACCACCGCCGAGGGCCGCGCGGGCGGACCCGGTGGCCGCGCCGGCGGACGGGGCGGCCGGGGCGGCGGCGCCGGCGCGACGCAGCCGCTGGCCCAGCTCGTCTCCCGCCACAACGGGTTCGCCGCGTGGTCACCGGATTCGGAGACCCTGCTCATCGCCACCGAGCCCGCGGACACGGGCGCGTACAACGGCAACCCGCGTCGGCGGGATGACGATGCCCCCGCGGCGTTCGTGAACGCGGCCGACCAGCGCCTGTGGCGCGTGGCGGCGCCCCGGCCGATCGACAGCGGCGCGCGTGCGCTGGCGGCGCCGGCGCCGGCGGCCGGCCAGTGGGTGAGCCAGTTCGATCGCGCCTGGCAGACCCTGCGGTCGCTGTACTACGCGGAGGGTGACGCCGCGGCCGCGTGGGACGCGCTGCGCGCGAAACATCGCCCCGCCGCGCTGGCGGCAGGGGCCGCCCGCGAGGTGGAAGACATCGTTGATGCGATGGTGGCCGCGCAGCCGCTCATCAAGGCGGGTGTTGAGAAAACAACGGGCGTGGTGTCGTCGGGTCATCCGCTCGCCTCGGCGGCCGGCGCGCGCATGCTCGAACTCGGGGGCAACATCGTGGATGCCATTGTCGCCACGTCCTTTGCGCTGGGCGTGGTGGAGCCGGACGCGTCCGGCCTTGGCGGCGACGGCCAGGCGATCCTGTTTCTCAAAGGCATGACCGAGCCGGTGGTCATTGAATACAAGGACATGACCCCGATGCGCGCCACGTTCGACAACCCGAAGATCTTCACGGCCACGGGACAGCGCACCGCGAGTGATGGTCCCTCGGTCGCGAACATTCCCGGCGTGGTGGCCGGCCTGGATCTGCTCTACCAGAAGTATGGGAGCAAGAAGGTGACGTGGGCGCAGATCCTGGCGCCGGCGATCGAGTTGGCCGAGCACGGCTACATCCTCGACGAGGCGTTGCCGACGACGATCGCGGAGGGACGGGAGCGGCTGGCGAAGTACCCGGAGGCCGCGGAGATCTACCTGCCTGGCGGCAAGGTGCCGAAGGTGGGCGACCGGTTCATCAACACGGACTACGCGGGCACGTTGAAGGTGCTGGCGGCCGAGGGCGGCCAGGCGTTTTACCGCGGGTCGATCGCGCGGAAGATCGCCGATGACATGGCCGCCAACGGCGGCATCATCTCGATGGAAGACCTGGCGCAGTATCGCGCGATGGAGCGCGCGCCACTGGAGGGCCGGTACCGCGGCCACAAGGTGTACTCCGCGCCGCCGCCCGTCAGCACGGGCGCGCAGTTGATCGAGGCGCTGCAGATTCTGGACAACTACACGCCCAAGCCGGGTGCGACGTACGCCAGCGACCCGGAGTTCCTGCACTACGCGATCGAAGCCTGGCGCGTGCGCGACGGCGGCGTGCAGATCGCGGATCCGGAACGATGGCCCATCACCCTCGGCAACCACCTGCAACCCGGGCACGCGCTCGAGCGGTACAAACTCATCAACCCGCAGAAGGCGTACGTGGCGCCGCAAGGCGGGCGCGGGCGAGGCGGCGGCCCGGCGCCGCTTGGCCCGGCGGGGAACTATTACGAGGCGTTCGATCAGGCGGTGGCCGATGGCACGGCCGGCCCCGGCATTCAGACCGGCACCACGTCGTTCGCGGCCGCGGATGTCGACGGCAACATGGTGGCCGTGACGCAGACGCTGTCCACCTGGGGCGGCAACTTCTACGTCTCGAAGGGGCTGGGTTTTCTTTACAACGACCACTTCCGCGGGGGCCGCGGCACCGGCTACGGTTCCATGCTCCCGCTTCAACGCGCGTCGTCCACCAGCGCGCCGACGCTGGTGTTTGCGCCGGCCGAGGTGGACCCGGGCCGGTACGGCATCGCCGGCTTCACCCCTCGACTTGCGCTCGGGGCGGCGGGCAACGCCTGGATTCCCGCGTCGGTCTACAACATCATCCTCAACGTGGTGGACGGCGGACTAAGCGCGCAACGGGCGATCGAGGCGCCGCGCATGCTGATCGGCAACGGTCCGGCCGGATCACGCGTGCAGATCGAGGACCGCATTCCGCGTGCCTTGCTCGAGAAACTGGAGGCGCTGGGCCACACGTTCGTGCGCGTCGGCCGCAAGGGCGAGGTGGCGCAGGGCTACGCGGCTGTCGCGCTGGTCAACGCCGCGAAGGGCACCGTCGAAGGCGGCGCCGAGCC
>JANLHE010000319.1 GCA_024653875.1 Acidobacteriota bacterium | reverse complement strand
ATCAGTGCACGCGTCTGAGGTGCGAGGGCCTGGGTGGCGCAGGCGTCTTGCGGATGGGCGTTTTCAGGTACCACCAGCCCACCGCCAGTCCGCCCAGGTGCGCGAGGTGGGCCACCGTGCCGCCCCCGCCGGCGCTGACCGCCTGGGTAAACGCGATCGCGCCCATGATCAGCACGAAGACGCGCGCGGTGAGCGGGAACACGCCGAAGAGCAGAATCGTGCGGTGCGGGAAGATGAGGCCCCACGCCATCAACAGCCCGTACACGGCGCCCGACGCGCCGATCGTCGTCGCGTAATACGTACTTAACGTCGCCTCAAACGGCAACACCGAGACCAGCACCATGCAGACGCCCGCGCCGATGCCGACAACCGCGTAGTACTTCACAAACGCCTGCGTGCCCCAGCGGCGTTCAAGGTCCACGCCGAACATCCAGACCGACAACATGTTGAACAGGACGTGAAACACGTCGCCGTGCAGGAAGAGATGCGTGCCCAGCTGCCAGACGAATCCCTGCGTCAGCACCGCCTCGGGCGACAGGCCCAACGTGCCGACCAACGCCGCCGGCAGGACGAGCATCGCGACGTAGACGCCGATGTTGGCGAACACGATGGCCCGCACCGCCGGGGTCATCGGACCGGGGCCGAACGTGTATGACATTTGTCCTCTGGCGTATTGGCTCACAGGAGAAATGCTAGCCGAGTTGGCGCGGCTAAAGCCACGCCCTACACACGGCGCCAAGGTCAGCGGCGGACGCGGCTCATGACGCGGGCGAGGACGGTCGTGAATTCGTGCAGGCGCAGCAGGCTGGACATCGCGCCCAGGACGAGCAGGCCGACGCCGATGGCGCCGCCCACGCGGATGCCCGCGCGCAGCGTGCGAGCCGCCGCAAAGACCCAGTCCGCGTACATCCACGAGACCCAAGAGGCCATGTCCGGCAGGGACGCGTCGAGCCAGGCTTCGGTGACCAGCGCCGCAGCGCCCATGGCGATCGAGGCCACCAGGATCTTGACAAAGGCCTGCAGCACGCGGGACCCCTCAAGGCCCCCCGTGCGGCGCGACAACAGGAACAACAACATGCCGGCGTTGAACAGCGCGGCAATCGCCGTGCCCAACGCCAGGCCCTGGAAACTCATGACACGCACCAGCGTCACGTTCAGCACCACGTTGATGACGATCGTCGCCAGGCTCACCAGCACCGGGGTGCGCGCATCGTGCATCGCGTAAAACGTCGGTGACGCGATCTTGACCGCCGAATACCCGATCAGCCCAGGCGCGTAACAGAGCAGCGCCAGCGCCGTCGCGCGGGTGCTCGCGCTGTCGAACGCGCCGCGCTCGAAGAGGAACTCGACGATGGGGCTCGACAGCGCCATGAGGCCGATCGTGGCCGGCACGCTCAACATCAGCATCATCCGCAGGCTGCTCGAGAGGGTGCGGCGCATCTCGCCGATGGCGCCGGTGGCGGCGTGTCGCGCGACCTCGGGCAGGGTGGCCGTGGCCACCGACACGCCGAACAACCCGATCGGCAGGTACATCAGCCGAAACGCAAACGACAACGCGGAGACGGCGCCCTCGCCCTCGCCGTACGCCAGGTAGGTGTTGACCAGGAGGTTGACCTGCGCGGCGGCCAGGCCGAGCGTGCCCGGCCCCATCAGCAGGAGAATCTCTCGCATGCCGGGATCGCGGAAACTCAGGATGGGCTTGTAGCGGAACCCCTCCCGGTGCAGCAGCGGAATCTGGATAAGGATCTGGCCCAGGCCGCCGATGAGCGTGCCGACGGCGATGCCGAAGATCGGGTGCCATCCCAGGTCGTCGCAGAAGGGCACGATGGCGACGGCACTGAACAGGACGCCGACGTTGAAGACGGCGGGCGAGAGCGCCGGGATGAAGAACCGCCGCAGCGCGTTGAGCATGCCGCCGAGCGCGACGGCCACGGCGACCAGCGTGAGGAACGGCATGATGACCCGCGCGAGCGACACGGTCAGCGAGAGCCGCTGGGCGCCGTCGGGCCCCGCGAAGTCTTCCGGCAGCAGCAGGAGGATCGGTTCGGCCAGGAACATGCCGGCCACCACCAGCACGGCGGTGATGACGATGAGCGCGTTCAGGACCAGGTTGCCGAGACGCCAGGCGGCCTCCTTGCCGTGAAGCTGCAGATGCCTGGTGAAGGTGGGGACGAATGCGGCGCTCATCGCGCCTTCGGCGAAGAGATCGCGAACCAGATTGGGAATGCGCGACGCGATGTTGAACGCGTCCTGCGCCATGCCCGTGCCGAACAGGCCCGCCATCACCTGGTCGCGGATCACGCCCAGCAGCCGGCTGGTCATGACCGCCAGGCCCACGGTGCCGGCCGACTTGGCCAGACGCTCAGACATACGGGGTGGCGGGAGGGCCCGGGAGGGCCGCGGGCAGAAAAAGAAGGGGCCTCAACCCCTGCGATTGAGGCCCCTGCCCGGAGGATGGATGAGAGACACTTGCGTGCCTTTCACCGGGGTTAGACTGACGGTCTTCCGAAATGGTTTGGCCGGTCGTGGCAGACAAGGTGTTACGCCTGGGACGCCAGCCTGGCTTTGACCGCCTCGGCCAGGGCCCTGCCGTCCACGGTTTGCCCCGCGAGGGCGGCCGTCACCAGTTTCATCACCTTGCCCATGTCCTTGACGGACGTGGCGCCGCTTTCGACCACGGCCGCCTCGATGGCCGTGGCAATGGCCGCGGGGTCGGCGGCGGGGGGCAGATACCGCTCCAGGAAGGTCACCTCGGCTTGTTCCTTGTCGGCCAGGTCGGCCCGACCGCCCGCGCGGAACTGGTCGATGGAGTCCCGGCGCTGCTTCACGAGTTGGTGCACCACGGCAATGGACTCGGCCTCGTCCAGCGCGCGGCCCTTTTCAATCTCGCGATTCATGAGCGCGGCCTTCAGCATGCGCAGGGGCGCAAGGGAGGCCTGGTCGCGCTGG
>JANLHE010000295.1 GCA_024653875.1 Acidobacteriota bacterium | reverse complement strand
CACCGGGTGGGACAATTGCTCGGTTTCGGAGTCACACAGTTCCCGGAGAAACAGGATGATGAGACGACTATCAGGACTCGTAGCAGCGGCCGTGTTCGTGGCGGTCTTCTGGAGTGGTGCCGGACGCGCGACAAGCGCAGGTCAGACGTCGCCGGCCGGTCTCACCGCGGACACGTTGAAGGCGATGGCGTTCCGCAGTTTGCCGACCAACGTGGTCACCGGCCGCGTGCAGGACATCGAGATCGACCCGAAGAATCCGAACATCTGGTACGTGGCGACCGCGTTCGGCGGCGTGTGGAAGACGGTCAATCGCGGGATCAGCTTCCAGCCAATCTTCGACGACTACCCGGCGCACAACATGTGCTGCGTCGTGGTCGATCCGAAAGACTCGAATGTCGTCTGGCTCGGCACCGGCGAAAACGCGAGCCAGCGCTCGGCGCACTTCGGCGACGGCCTCTACAAGTCCACGGACGCCGGCAAGACCTGGGCGCGGTCCGGCCTCGAGAACTCGGAACACATCGGCAAGATTCTCGTCGACCCCACCAACTCGAACATCGTCTGGGTCGCGGCGCAGGGCCCGCTGTTCTCGGCCGGTGGGGATCGCGGCGTCTACAAGACGACCGATGGCGGCGCGACGTGGAACCGTGTGATGCACGTGAACGACGACACCGGCTTCACGGACCTCGCGTTCGATCCCCGCAACCCCAACACCGTGTTCGCCGGCACGTATCAGCGCCGGCGCCACGTCGGCCAGATGATTGGCGGCGGCCCCGATGGCGGCGTGTTCAAGACCACCGATGGCGGCAAGACCTGGAACAAGCTCACGAAGGGCCTGCCTCCCGGTGAAGTGGGCCGCATCGCGCTGGCGGCCGACCCGAAGAAGCCGGGCCGCGTGTACGCGCTGATTGATGCCAAGGCTCCGGCCGGGCCCGGCCGCGGTGGCCGCGGTGGCCGCGCAGGCGGAGCCCCCGGTGCGCCCGGCGCGGCGCCCGCGCCAGCCCCGGAACTGCCGCCGATGAACCCGCCGACCGCCGACGACGGCCGCGGGTTCTACAAGTCAGACGACAACGGCGCGACCTGGGAGCGCATGTCGCGCGAGCGCGGCGGCGGCCCGGCGTACTACTCGGAAATCTACGTGGACCCGCGCCACGCCGACACGGTGTGGATGGTCAACACGAACATGCAGTGGACCAAGGATGCCGGCAAGACGTTCACCAACGTCGGCCTCGAGCGGGGCTCCGGCGCGTTTGCCGTCCACGTCGACCACCACGAGGTGGTCTTTGACCCGAGCAATCGCGACCACATCATCATCGGCAACGACGGCGGGATCTACGAGACGTACGACGACGGCCAGACCTGGCGGTTCTTCTCGAACCTGCCGATCACCCAGTTCTACAAGGTCGGCATCGGTAACGAGAAGCCGTTCTATTCGGTCTGCGGCGGCACGCAGGACAACTTCTCGATGTGCGGCCCGTCGGGCACCTCGCACGTCCTGGGCATCCGCACCAGCGACTGGTACCACATTGCCGGCGGGGACGGCTTCCAGGCCTGGCCCGATCCGGAGAATCCGAACTTTGTCTACGCGCAGTCACAAAACGGCGGACTGTCGCGGTACGACCGGCGCACGGGACGCGGGCAGAGCATTCGTCCCCCGGCGGGTGGCACGCTGGCGGCTGGCGCCGGCGCCGGCGCAGCGGGCGGTGGCCGTGGCGGCGGCGGTGGCGACCGCACCAACTGGGATGCGCCCTACACGGTCAGCCCTCACCTGAGCACGCGGCTCTACTGGGGCAGCAATTTTCTCTATCGCACCGACGACCGTGGCGGGAGCTGGTCGCGGGTC
>JANLHE010000293.1 GCA_024653875.1 Acidobacteriota bacterium | reverse complement strand
TCAGGCCTTGTTCAGGCCTTTGACTTCGTCGGGCGACAGCTCGCGCACCTGGCCGGGCTTGATGCGTTTGTCGGTGATCGCGCCGATGCGCGTGCGCTTCAGGGAGATCACGTGGTGGCCGGTCTGTTCGCACATCTTGCGGACCTGGCGGTTGCGGCCTTCCTTGATGACGATCTCGATGAGCGTCTGCGGTTCTTTCTTGTCGGGATACTGGTGAATCACCCGCACCTTGGCGGGCATCGTGCGGCGGCTGTCGATGACGATGCCGCGCGAGAGGCGCTCAAGGTCGCGCGTGTCGGGCATCCCGGTGACCGCCACTTCATACGCGCGTTCGAGTTCGTGCTTGGGATGCGTGACCTTTTCGGCGAAGGCGCCGTCGTTGGTCAGGATGATCAAGCCTTCGGAGTCGTAATCGAGACGGCCGACGGGGTAGAAGTAGCCCTTGATGCCAGCCTTCGACAACACGTCGATCACCGTCAGCCGTTGCTGCGGATCGGAACGCGTGCTGACCACGCCCCGCGGCTTGTACATCAGGTAGTACCGGCGATCCGAGGTGAACTTCAGGCGGCGGCCGTCCACGCGGATGTCGTCGTCCTCTGGAGCGGCGCGCGTTCCCAGCTCGTCGGCGACCTTTCCGTTGACCTCCACGCGGCCCTGGCGAATCAGCTCCTCGGCGACGCGCCGTGACGACACGCCCGCGTGGGAGAGGATTTTCTGGAGCCGGACACCCTTGTCCGCCGGCTTACTCGCTCGGGTCATCTTTTTCCTCGAACGGCAGCGCCGTCTGCGGTTCAGGCTCGCCCATGCCCGCCGGCAGGTCGAAGCCGAGCAATTCCGACATGTCTTCCACTTTCGGCAGGTCGGTCACGTCGTAGAGGCCGAAACGCTCCAGGAACTCGTGGGTGGTGCCGTACATGAACGGGCGGCCGACCACGGCCTTGCGACCGACGATCTTGATGAGTTTGCGATCGACGAGCGTGTTCAACACCCCGGCGGTGTTCACCCCGCGGATGTCCGTGATTTCCGGCGCGGTCACGGGCTGCCGGTAGGCAATCACGGCCAGCGTCTCGAGCGCCGCCACCGACAACTTCTGCGTCGTCCGCTCGTGGAACAGCCGCCGCACCCATTCGTGCAGCTCGGGCCGCGTCACGATCTGATAGCCGCCGGCCACTTCCACGATCTGCAGGCCGCCGGGCCGTTCGTAGTCCGCCTTGACCGCGGCAATCGCGGCCTCGATATCTTCCTTCGGCTCCTGATCGAGCAGCTTCCCGAGCGCCTTGAGCGTGATCGGCTCCGGCGACGCGAAGATCAGGGCTTCCACGATGGCTTTCAACTCAGACATAAGACGGCTGGCCTCACTCACGCGCGAAGTCGGGCGCGCCCTGCGGCTTCTCGCGCTTGTAGACACGGATGGCGCCAAAGTCCCCCTGCTGGAAGACCCGCACCAGTTTCAGACGGATCATCTCCAGCAACGCCAGGAAGGTCACGACAATTCCGGGCTTGGTCTGGACGTCGGCAAACAGTTCCTCGAAGCCGCAGGCCTCGGTCTCCGACAGCCGGGCCAGCAGGATCTCGATGCGCGTCTCGAGCGAAATCTGCTCCGACGGCAGGTACGCCTCGGGACGTTTCTTCGCGCGCTCCAGCACCTGCCGGAACGCCGCCATGAGGCTGAAGAGGTCCACCTCGACCTCGGGTTCGGGCGCCTGGCCCACGACCGCCTCGACGTGCTTGTCCGGGCGCCCCCACTGCGCGCTGCGCTGGATCTCGCGATCGTGCAGCAGCTCGGCCGCCGCCTTGAACTTCTGGTGTTCGAGCAGCCGCCGCACCAGCGCTTCGCGCGGATCTTCGTCGGGATCTTCCTGGGCCGGATCCGGGCGCGGCAGCAGGGTGCGCGACTTGATGTGGATCAGGGTCGCGGCCATCACCAGGAAATCGCCGGCGATGTCGAGATCCATCTCCTGCATCAGGTCCAGATAGTCCAGATACTGCCGGGTGATGAGCGCAATCGGGATATCGTAGATATCGACCTGATGCTTGCGGATGAGGTGCAGCAGCAGATCGAGCGGCCCCTCGAACATTTCGAGGCGCACGGGATATTCCTGCAGCACCGACTCGAACTCGGCCGGCGCGTCCGCGCTCGTGAACGTGCGGTCAGTAGTCAAGTTTCACCGCCGTCCGCACCCGCGCCATCGTCTCCTGCGCCACGACGCGTGCCTTGCGCGAGCCTTCCACGAGCACCTCGCGGAGGTAGCCCGGCCTGGCCAGCGCCTGGGCCCGGCGTTCACGCAGGGGCTCCAGCACGGCGTTCACCGCGGCGGCCAGCTTGGTCTTGACCTCCACGTCGCCCACCGTGCCCGCGCGATACCGCGCCTTGAGATCGTCGACCTCCGCGCGGTTCGGGTTGAACGTGTCGTGGTAGATGAACACGGGGTTGCCCTCGACCGTGCCGGGAATGTCGGCGCGCACGCGCTTCGGGTCCGTGTACATCTGGCGAATCTTCTTCACGACGTCCGCGGCCGTATCCGAGAGATCGATCGTGTTGCCGTAGCTCTTGCTCATCTTGCGGTTGTCGAGCCCGGGCAGGCGCGGCGTGGGCGTGAGCAGCGGTTGCGGCTCGACGAAGACCTCGCCGTAGAAATTGTGGAAGCGGCGGACCACTTCACGCGAGAGCTCGAGGTGCGGCACCTGGTCCTCGCCCACCGGCACGTAGTGCGCGTTGTAGATGATGACGTCGGCGGCCTGCAGGAGCGGATACCCGAGGAAGCCGATGTTCGACAGATCCTTCTCGGACATCTGCTCGATCTGTTCCTTGTAGGTCGGCACGCGCTCCAGCCACGAGATCGGCGTCACCATCTGCAGCAGCAGGTACAGCTCGGCGTGTTCGGGCACCATCGACTGGATGAACAACGTGCTCTTCCCGGGGTCGATGCCGGCGGCGATCCAGTCGGCCGCGTTGTCGAGCGCGTCGGCCGTGATCTGGCTGGTGTCGGCGTAGTGGCTGGTCAGCGCGTGCCAGTCGGCGACGAAGTAATAACAGTCGTACTGCCGTTCGAGCTCCACCCAATTCTGCAGCGCCCCGACCAGATGGCCGAGGTGAAGGCGGCCGGTCGGCCGCATGCCCGAGACAACACGTTTTCTGGACGTCACAGCAGCCACGATCCCAGGAAGCGCTGTATCGGCCACACGAAGAGGTCAAGCACCCCCAACAGCAGCAGCGCGTACAGCAGAAAAAAACCAAACGGGCGCATCCGATCGATCAGTTGCGCCACCGGCTCCGGCACGATGCCCGCCAGCACGTTGCCGCCATCGAGCGGCGGCACCGGCAACAGATTAAACACGGCGAGCAGCACGTTCAACAACACCGCCAGCGCCAGCGCGCCGGTCAGCACCGTCTGGCCGCCCTCGGGCACCAGGCCACCCTGGAGTTTCAACAGGATGGCGAACCCCGCCGCCAGCACGATGTTGCTCACCGGCCCGGCCAGCGCCACGAGCGCAAAATCCCGGCGCGGCGCCCTGAGGTTCCGCACGTCCACCGGCACGGGCTTGGCCCATCCGATCAGCGGCAGGCCGGACAACATGCCGACCAGGGGAAACAGCACGGTGCCGATCCAGTCGATGTGCGCCAGCGGATTCAGTGTCAGCCGGCCCAACACCCGCGCCGTGGGATCACCCAGCCGATCGGCCACCCACGCGTGCGCCGCCTCGTGAAAGGACAGCGACGCGATCAGGATGATGAAGGCGGGAACAATGGACTCAAGTGACAACCAAGTGAAGATATCACGAGGGG
>JANLHE010000291.1 GCA_024653875.1 Acidobacteriota bacterium | reverse complement strand
GTGGCCATCATGGGCTCGGTGGACCCGGTGTTCGGCGAGGTGGACCGATGATCACGGGACTGTCGCCCGCCGCGGCCGGCACGATGGCCGGCGTGGGGCTCCTGCTGTTTCTCATCGGCCTGGTCACCTACGTGACGCTGCTCGAGCGCAAGTTCGCGGCGCGGATGCAGTCGCGGATTGGCCCGTACCGCGTGGGCTGGCACGGCATCCTGCAGCCGATTGCCGACGCGGTGAAACTGATGATCAAGGAAGACATCGTGCCGGCCGACGCGGACCGGCGCATCTTCAACCTGGCGCCGGTGGTCTTCCTGATCCCGTGTCTCCTGATCTTCGCCACGATCCCGTTCGCGCCCGGCCTCGGGGTGGCGGACCTGAACATCGGCATCCTGTTCTTCCTGGCGGTGTCGTCGATGGAAATCGTCGGCCTCTTCATGGCCGGCTGGAGCTCCAACAACAAGTACGCGCTCATCTCGGTCATGCGCGCGGTGAACCAGATCATTTCCTACGACCTGCCGTTCCTGTTTGCCGCCCTCGTGCCGGTGCTGCTGGCCGGCTCGATGCAGTTGTCCGACATCGCGGCGGCGCAGTCAGGCCTGTGGTTCATCGCGTATCCCGTGCTGGGCCAGTTGGGGTTCCTCGCGTTCATCATCGCCAGCGTGGCGGCCGAGAATCGCACGCCCTTCGACATTCTCGAGGCCGAGTCGGAGCTGGTGGCCGGCTTCCGCGTGGAGTATTCGGGGATGAAGTTCGCGTTGATCCAGATGGGTGAGTACGCGCACGTGCTGGGCACGTCGTTCCTGGGCGCGCTGCTGTTCCTCGGCGCCTGGGCGGGCCCCGGACCGGAATGGCTCGGACCGGTGTGGTTCGTGCTCAAGGCGCTCGGCGTATTCCTGATCATCACCTGGGTCCGGTGGAGCTTCATCCGGATCCGCGTCGATCAAATCCTGCAGATTTCGTGGAAGCTGCTGCTGCCGCTGACGATGCTGCTGGTGATTGCCACGGCGATCACCGTCGTCTGGAGGAGTGCCCCCGGTGTCTGAGATGCAGTCACGCGGCTTCCTCCGCGAAACAGGCCAGCTGGCGGCGGCGGTGTACCGCGCGATGCGGATCACCTTCATCAATTTCCTGCGCAAGCCGGTGACGGTGCATTACCCGAACAAACCTCGCGTCTATCCGGACCGGTATCGCGGGTTGCTGGCGCTGACCTATCACCCGGAGACCGGCGAAGAAAACTGCATTGGATGCCGCCTCTGCGAATTTGTCTGTCCGCCGGCGGTGATCAAGGTGGAGATGCTCAAGAGCGAGGGGCGCAACTACGCCAAGACCTTCACCCTCGAGTTGTATGCCTGCGAGTTCTGCGAATTGTGCGTCCAGGTGTGTCCGACGGACGCGATCGTCATGATGAAGTCCTTTGACATGGCGACGGCCGATCGGCGGGAGTTGCTGCTCGACAAGGATCGGCTGCACGCCATCGGCGAAAAGTACGACGCGTCGTGGGCGACAGGGAACCGGTTGCGCGATATGCAGGCGCCGCCAAGGAAGGAAAAGCCCGTGGCGGAGAAAGCCGGAGGCGAGCCGTGACCCTGGAGGTGCTGGGCTTCTGGGTGCTGGCGATCGTGCTGGTCGGCTCGGCGCTGGCCGTCGTGACGACCAAGAACCTGTTCCACTCGGTGCTGTGGCTGGCCCTGGCGCTGACGGGCACGGCCGGCATCTTCCTGATGCTCAACGCCGAGTTCCTGGCCGGCGTCCAGATCCTGCTCTACGCCGGCGGCGTGGTGACGGTGGTGGTGTTTGCCATCGTGGTGACGGAGAAGCTGGTGGGCACCCGTCTCGCGCACACCAGCCGGCGCGTCTGGCTGGGGGGGGCGGTGGCGGCGGGGTTCCTCGGGCTGCTGATGAGCATACTGGCGGGCGTGCCGTTGCCGATGGCGCCGATTCCGATGACCGAGGATCCGACGCGCCTGATAGGGACGGCGTTTCTGACCCGGTTCCTGCTGCCGTTTGAACTGCTCGCGGTGTTGCTGCTGGTCTCGCTGCTGGCGGCCAGCTATCTCGCGAGGCCGGAGGAGTAACGATGGGACTGTCTGCCTATCTGACGCTCGCGGCGGTGGTCTTCTCCATCGGGCTGTTCGGCGTGATGACCCGGCGCAACATGGTCGGGATCCTGCTGGGCATCGAGCTGATGCTCAACGCGGTCAACATCAACCTCGTGGCGTTCAGCCGGTTCCACGGTGAAGTGGCCGGCATGGTACTGACGGTGTTTGCCATCTCGATCACCGTCGCCGAAGTGGCCCTGGGCCTGGCGATCGTGATTCTGCTGTTCCGCACACGGAAGACCGCGATGGCGGACCACGTCGATTGGCTGAAGGGATGACCATGGGCAGCCCGCTCGATCCCTTCGTGCTCACGGTGTTGTTGACACCGATCACAATCTTCCTGCTGCTGGGCCTGGTCGCGCCGCTGCGGCGGTCGGGACGCCTGGCCGCGTGGGTGTCCATCGCGGGCGCGCTGACGACGTTTGGCGCCGCCGTGATGGTCTGGCGTGGCGTGGCGCAGCTGGGCGCCCCGGTGCGGCGGGTCTGGACCTGGCTGCCCGAGGCCCAAGGGGCGCTGGCCACGGTGGGGTTCCTCGCCGACGAGCAGTCCACCGTCATGGTGCTCCTGGTGGCGCTGGTGTCGCTGCTGGTGCAGGTCTATTCGCTCGGGTACCTGAGCGATGAGCCGGACCCGGCGCTGGGCCGGTATTACGTCTATCAGTCGCTGTTCGCGTTCTCGATGCTCGGCCTGGTGCTGGCGCCGAACCTGGTGCAGTTGTTCATTTGCTGGGAACTGGTCGGCTTGTGTTCGTACCTGCTGATTGGGTTCTGGTACAAGAAGCCGTCGGCCGCGCGCGCGGCGGTCAAGGCGTTCTGGACCACCAAGGCCGGCGACGTCGGACTGCTGATCGGCATCGTGCTGCTGTGGCGCCACACCGGGACGTTTGACTTCGACGAGATGCGCCTGCTGGTGGAGGGCGGCCTCGTCGGCCTGCAGGGCCTGAGCGTCATCACGTTCTGCCTGTACCTGGGCGCGGCGGGCAAGTCCGCGCAGTTCCCCCTGCACGTCTGGCTGCCTGACGCGATGGAAGGTCCCACGCCGGTCTCGGCGCTGATCCACGCGGCGACGATGGTGACGGCGGGCGTGTACCTCCTGACGCGAATGGCGTTCCTGTTCGCGCTCACGCCGGACGTGTTGCACCTGGTGGCGTGGGTCGGTGCGGGCACGGCCCTGATGGCCGCGATCCTCGCCTGCGCCCAGAACGACATCAAGCGCGTGCTGGCGTATTCCACCGTGTCCCAGCTGGGCTACATGATGACGGCGATCGGCGCGGGCTTTGCCTCCGCCGGCTTCTTCCACCTGCTGACGCACGGCATCTTCAAGGCGCTGCTGTTCCTCGGGGCCGGCGCGGTGATTCACGCCGTCGGCACCAACGACATCACCCAGATGGGCGGCCTGGCGAAGCGGATGCCGCAGACGATGATCGTGTTCCTCGTCGGGACGCTGTCGCTGGCCGGCCTGCCGCTCTTTGGCGGCTTCCTCTCGAAGGAAGAAGTGCTGGCGGCGGTGTGGGCGGGCGGATTGACCGGACCATTTGTCTTCCTCCTGACGGGCACGTTCCTCACCGCGTTCTACATGTTCCGCGTGGTGTTCCTGACGTTCTTCAGCCAGGAGACGGCGCATGCCGGCGGTCACGGCGCCGGCCATGGCGGACACGCGCCGCATGACGCGCCCGCGCTGATGTCCGTGCCGTTGTGGGTGCTGGCTGGGGCGGCGATGGCGATCGGGATCTACTTCACCCTGAACCATCGCGAGACGCCGTTTCATGCGCCGGGCTGGCTGGCCCTGGTCGCCACCGGCGTGGCCCTCGGCGGCGTGCTGCTTGCCTGGCTGACGTTCCAGCGCAGGGCCATCAATGCCGAGAGCCTGGCGCGCGCCACAGGTCCCCTGCGGATGGCCGCCGCCCACGGATTCTGGGTGGATGAGGGGTTCATCGCGGTGTATCGCGGCGTGCTGATGGTGCTGGCGCGGGTGGTGGGCTGGGTTGACCGTTACATCGTGGACGGTGTGTTGAACGTGGTCAGCGCCTGGACGGTGTCCGCGGGTGACGGCCTGCGACGGGTGCAGACCGGAAAAGTGCAGGACTACGTAGTGGCGGTGGCCGTCGGCGTCATCGCGGTGGTGTTGTGGCTGCGGGGGGCAATGTGACGGGACTTCCCGTGTTGTCGATTCTGACGTGGGCGCCGTTTGTGAGCGCGCTCATCATCATGGCGTTCGGCCGGTCGCGTCCGCTGCTGGTGCGATGGACGGCGCTGGCTGGCGCGGCGGTGTCGATGGCGGGCGCGCTGTGGGTGTTCGTCAACTACGACACGGCCGCCGCCGGCTTCCAGTTCTTCGAGCAGATTTCCCTGGTACCGTCGCTGGGCATCAGTTACCAGCTTGCCATTGACGGCATGAGCCTGATGATGGTGCTGCTGACGGCCATCATTATTCTGGCCGGCGTGTTTGCGTCATGGACGGTCAAGACGCGCGACCAGGAATTCTACGCGCTCCTGCTGATTCTGGTGACCGGCGTGTTCGGCGTGTTTGTTTCGCTGGACCTGTTCGTGTTCTTCCTCTTCTACGAGATCGCCGTCCTGCCGATGTATCTGCTCATCGGGATCTGGGGCTCGAGCGGGGAAGTGCGTCCCCAGGGGTTGTTCGGCTGGGCGTTTGGCCGCACCGGGGTGGGCACCAAGGAATACGCGGCGATGAAGCTGACGCTGTACCTGCTCTTCGGGTCGGCCTTCATCCTGGTCGGCATGCTGGCGTTGTACGTGGCGGCGGGCTCCACGTCCTTCTCGTTGCTCGCGCTTGAAGCCGTCCAGTTCGATCCCGCGTTGCAGTCGTGGGTCTTCATAGCGTTCTACATCGGCTTCGGCATCCTGGCGGGCATCTTCCCGTTGCACACGTGGTCGCCGGACGGCCACGCCTCGGCGCCGACCGCGGTCTCGATGCTCCACGCCGGCGTGCTGATGAAGCTGGGCGCCTACGGCGTGATTCGCCTGGGTTTTGGCCTGCTGCCGGAGGCCACGCACGAGTGGGCCTGGCTGGTGGGCGGCATTGCCTGCATCAACATCGTGTACGGCGCCCTCAGCGCGATGTCGCAGAAGGACCTGAAGTATGTCGTCGCGTATTCCTCGGTCTCCCACATGGGCATCGTCATGCTGGGCGCGGCGACGCTGACCGAGAGCGGGCTCAATGGGGCCGTCTTCCAGATGTTCGCGCACGGCATCATGACCGGCCTCTTCTTCGCGCTGGTCGGCTTGGTGTACGAAAAGGCGCACTCCCGCGACATCTTCAGGATGGGCGGCTTCGCGCAGATGATGCCCGGCATCGCGGTGGCCTTCACCATCGGCGGCCTGTCCTCGCTCGGGCTGCCGGCCACGGCCGGGTTCGTGGCGGAGTTCCTGACCTTCCTCGGCGCGTGGACCTCGGCGCATTCCTGGTGGCTGTTCCCGGGCGTGATTGGCGCGTTCCTGACGTCGCTGTACGTGCTGCGCGTCGTGCGGGCAATTTTCTGGGGGCCCAAGAGCACGGACCCGCACTTCCAGAACCTGCCCGATGCGCAGGGCACCGAGTGGGTGGCGATGATTCTGCTGGTGGGCGTCCTGGTACTCTTTGGTGTCCTGCCGGGCCTGGCGATTGAGCCGATTGATTCCAGCACCGTGCCGCTGCTGATGCGGCTGGGGGTGCTCTGATGGGCGGCGTGACGCTGCATCCCTCGTACCCGATGGTGATCGAGGGAGGCGTCTTCGCGCTGCTGGTGGCCGTCCTGGTCATCGGCCTCGTGCGCCGGCGCGCGAACGATCACCTGGCGGGATGGTTGACGCTGGCCGGCCTCGCCGGACTGTCACTGGCCGCCTGGAACGCCGAGCCGGGCCGCGTGGCGTTCGAGGGCAGCTTCGCGCTTGACGAGCTGGCGATCTTCGGCAAGCGGCTGTTCTTGATCTCGGCGTCTCTCAGTGTGCTGGCCTCGCTCGGCATGACGCACGCCTCCTTCCGCACGCGGGGAACCGAGTATTACGTCGCGTTCCTGGCGTCGCTGCTGGGGATGCTGGTGCTCGCGTCGGCGCGCGACCTCGTCGTCCTGTTCGTGGCGTTCGAGTTGATGTCGATTCCGCTCTACTTCCTGACCGGGTTCCTGAAGGGCGACGAGGCCGCGCCCGAAGGCGCGATGAAGTTCTTCCTGGTGGGCAGCATCTCGTCCGCGGTCATCCTGTACGGCATTTCGTTCGTGTACGGCGCCGCGGGCACCACGGCCATGTCGGCCATTCCCGCGCTGACCAACAGCGGGCATCCGCTGATGCTCCTGGGCCTGGCCCTCGTCCTTGCGGGCCTCGGGTTCAAGATCGCGGCCGTGCCGTTCCACATGTGGGTGCCCGACACCTACGAAGCCGCCAGCACGCCGTTCGTGGCGTGGTTATCGATCGCGCCTAAGACGGCGGGGTTCATGGCGATCCTCCGGCTCTACGTGGAGGGCGTGGGCCCGGGCGCGCTGCTCTGGGTGCCGCTCATCTCCACGCTGGCCGGCGTCACGATTGTGGCCGGCAACCTGATGGCCATCCCGCAGAAGAACATCAAGCGGCTGCTGGCGTATTCCGGCGTGGCGCACATCGGCTATCTGCTGCTGGGGCTGGCCGCCATGTCCGTCTCGGGCGTCACCATGGTGTTGTTCTACCTGGTGGCGTACATGTTCGGCAACATGGGCGCGTTCTTCGTGGTGCAGGCGGTGGCGGGCGCCGAACGCAGCGACAACCTTGACGTGTATCGCGGTCTGGCGCGCCGGTCACCGGCGTTGGCGCTGAGCCTGTTGCTCTTCCTGCTCTCGCTGGGCGGCATTCCGTTCGTGGCCGGCTTCTGGGCGAAGTTGTTTGTCTTCTGGGCCGTCGTCGAGCAGGGGATGTACTTCCTGGCGTTCCTGGGCGCCGTCCTGACCGTGGTCGCGTTGTATTACTACCTGGTGGTCGCGCGCCGCATGTACATCGAG
>JANLHE010000288.1 GCA_024653875.1 Acidobacteriota bacterium | reverse complement strand
ATCGCCGCCATCGCCGCGGCGTCGATCACTTTGGCGGCGCCGATGCCGCCGTTGCTGACAAGCGCGACACCCCGATCCGCGACAGGATCAAACGCGACGATCGCGTACCAGAGCGTGTTTGACCCGTTGTGCCAGATCACCCGGCGATCGGCCGTGACTTGCGAGACCCAGCCTGAGGCGTAGCCATCGGGACCTTGGGCCTGGTGCAGCCGTCTGAACGTGTCCGCTTTGACAAGGCCGTCCACGCCGCGTTCACCTTTGAGATGCGCTTGTCCCCATCGCGCCAGGTCGGACACCGTCATATGCAGCCGGCCCGCGGGACCAAGGTATGGAGGATTGTCAGCGCCAACTCCAGGCTCCACCGGTATCAAGACCCCATTCGCGCCTCGGCGATGGCCGCGCGGCTGCGAGAGGACGCCCGCCTCTCCCGGAGGTCCCTGGCCGGCGCTCCTCAAACTGAGCGGCGCCAGCACGTCCGTCTGAACCAGTTCCTCCCAAGGCTTGCCGGCCCGTGCCTCGAGCAGCGCGCCCGCGATGACATACCCCAGGTTCGAGTACACAAACGCCGCGCCCGGCGCGGCGGCCGGCGTGCCGGCGAACGAGGCGTCAACCAGCCGTTGGCGCTGCAGAACGACCGTGGGCGAGCCCTCCGCGACCTTTGGCATCATCCCAGGCCCCACGTTGGCAGGAAGGCCGGCCCGGTGGCCGAGCAACTGCAGCAGTGTCACGGGCCCGAACGCCCCGGCCCGCTCGGCGCCAAACAGCTCGGCGAGCGTTGACGACCACGCCATCGCGCCGCGGTCCACCTGCTTCGCCACGAGAAGCGACGTAAACGACTTGGTGATCGACCCGATGTGCCACAAGTCGTCCGTGGTCGCGGGCGCCGGATCGCCCTCCTTGCGCACCCCGCTGACAGCGACATCCGTGATGGCCCCGGATGAAAACAACGCACCGGCCACCGCCGGCACGGCGGCCTGTGCGCGAAGCTCGCCCAGCCTCGACGCGAGCGTCGAGGCCTGCGACGCGACGGTGGACACCGCGGTCCAGGCGCCAATGCAGATGACCGCTGCGACAATGGTTGCTCTTCGCATTCGTGTTCCCTCCCCTTACGCTTCCGTATCAGGATGGTCCAGTTGCGCCAGCAGCGAGGCCAGTTGCTCGCGATGCGGCAGCAACTGCGTCTCCACCACGCGGCGGTTCAGCCGGCCCACCCACCAGACCGCCGCACCGACCACGGGCAGCACCACGGCAATCGCCGCGAGGAGCCCGGCGCGCCCACGCGCCCAGACCTCGGGTCCCACCTCTTCGCGCACGCCGAGCGCGGTCCCGACAACGACCAGGACGGCGGCGACGGCAAGGGGCGCCAGGTACCAGCGGGCCACCGCCCCGAGCAGGCGCACTTGATGGTCGACCTCCTTGATGGCCTGCTGCAGGCCGTGCCGGACGTCGCCCGGTGCCACCGACGCTGGCGACGGACGCAGCCGCTCGCGGACAAAGACCAGACTCACCCCCAGCGTGATCGCTGCCGCCATCAGCCATGGCCACGTGACCGGCGCGAGCGTGGCCATCCAGGCAAACCCCGCGGTCATGCCGACGGCGGTGAGCAGCTCGACGTAGTCGCGTATCGCCACCCGGCGACTCATCTGGCGCGTGCGGCGCACGACCGTGCGGAGCACCTCGTCCACGTCGCGCGATGCCGGGTCGGGTTGGTGTGTCCAGATATTCTGCAGGGCGTTGAAGTCCATGGTCATTGCTCCAGAATGGCACTCAGCCTGCGGCGCGCGCGATGCAGCCTCACACCCGCGTGACTGACGCTGATGCCGCACACGTCCGCTATCTCTTGTTGCGAGGCTCCTTCAAGGGCCAGGAGCAGCACGGCCCGGTCGACCGGCGTCATCGTGCGAAGCGCGCGCAGCACCGCGGTCCACTCAAGGCGTTGGATGGCCGCCCGTTCCCCGTCGGTCGACGGTTCCAGGGTCCAGTCCATCTGCATGAGCGCGGGACGCCGGCCGGCCGCGCGTTTGCGCGAGAGCGCGACATTCAGCGCGACCTGGAAAATGAACGTCGACGGTTTGGCATCGCCGCGGAAGGAAGGTATCGCGCGCCACAGCGCCAGGAGAATTTCCTGGAGCAGATCTTCCTCGTCGGCAGGGTCGGCCGCGTAGGCGCGGCTGATTCGGATGAGGATGCCGCGATGGTCGGTCAGCCAGCGGCGGAGAGTGGCCTCGTGCTCAGGCATCGGTCTGTGAGGATGAGTGTCCGAAACAGGCCCGGCATTACAAACAGCAAAGGCCCTATCGAATTGTCACGCCAATCGCGTCACTCACGGCCCGGGGGCCCGTGCTGTCCGAGGGACGATTCACAACGGCGCCCCGAACGACCATCGTGCTGGATCCGCCCCCATCGAGATTCAACGCGTCGGTCAGTTCCAGTCGATCCGCCAGGCGCTGCAAGTCACCGAACGACATGCCCCCACTGGCGGGCTGCCGCCCGTCCACCACGACCA
The DNA here is from genome assembly GCA_024653875.1 of Acidobacteriota bacterium. GTDB lineage: Bacteria > Acidobacteriota > Vicinamibacteria > Vicinamibacterales > SCN-69-37 > SYFT01. Next base: position 4,129 of record JANLHE010000288.1, on the reverse strand, counting down.
GCCAGATGAATCCCTGCCGGTCCACACCCACCACGGTCCTCGGGTGTTTCGCCTGGATAAAGGCCGGGCCGCTCAGCTTTTCAACGTCCCAAGTGGTCATGGCGACGCCGCCGCGCCGCAGCAGGCCCGCGCCGTTGACGACATGGTCCGCGGACTCCATCCGCTCGTGCTCGAGGCCGTGCACCGCGGTCCACACGCGCCGCAATTCGACCACGACGCCAGGCACCAGTCCGTGAAGCGGCGTGGGAAGGTCGAGACCGCCGAACGACAACACCATCCCGTCGGCGGGAATCGGCGTGCTCCCCGAATCGCGCCGCATGCTGGTGACCATCAGCGGCCGGCCGCTCAACACCCACTCCACGCCGTTCCCGGCCGTGTCGGTGTGCTCGTGATACTTGGGCGAAAACAGCATCAGCTTGCCGCGTGCACGGGTGGTGTCCACGCCGTCCACCTGGACGGTCAGCGGCTGTTCGCCGGCCCGGATCAGCAACTCCACGCGCGCACTGACCTGATCGAACGCGAGCGTGGTGCGGCCGGCGTCAGGCGACCAGATCGCCACGGCGCCCTTGGTCACCGGCGTGTCGCTGACCAGCTCGCCGCTCACTTTCAGCAGCCCCACGGGCTCGCCGTTGTTGACATTGAAGAATCCGGCGTTCACCGCAGCCAGTGACTTCGCGCGCGCCGCCATCTCCAGGACGGGCTCGGCGTACATCACCTGGTCGTTCGAGAGCAGGCTGGTCAGCCGCACCCGCGCGGGGTCCAGCCGGAGCAGCGACACCGAGATGGGCGCGGCCGGCTCCACCAGCGTGGAATCGGTGGAGGTATAAAACTCCACCCCCCGCGCGACCGTCTCCGGCGGGCTGAGCCAGCCTTCCTGCGGCACGGGTACCTGCGCGGCGCCGCAGGCCAGCGTCAGCAACACCAAGAGCATCGAAGCGCGGTGTTTCATGGGAATCGGGTCTATTCTTTCACGCGAGATGAATCGACGCACATTTCTCCTGGCTTCCGCGGCCCCGTTGCTCGTGGCCGAGACGTTCACGCGGCCCGCGGCCGGAGCGGCCCTCCAGCAGCCGGCTTCCATCAAGCCGCCGCGGTTGCGGGCCGGTGACACCGTGGGGCTTGTCGCCCCGGCGTCGGCCACGTTTCAACAGGTCGAACTCGACATCGCCCGCGAATCGCTGGAGGCCCTGGGCCTCAAGGTGAAGACCGGCCGCCACATCATGGATCGCCACGGCCCGCTTGGCGGCCAGGATAGTGACCGCGCGGCCGACATCAATCGATTTTTTGCCGATGACAGCGTCAAGGCCGTCCTGCCCACGCGCGGCGGATGGGGCACGTCGCGCCTGCTGCCACTCCTGGATTACGACGTGATTCGGCACAACCCGAAAATCCTGATGGGGTACAGCGATATCACGGCGCTGCTCAACGGCATCCATGCGCGCACGGGCCTGGTCACCTTTCACGGCCCGAACGCCGGCGGACGCTGGGACGAGTACTCGGTGGGGCTCGTCAAGCGCGTCTTGTTCGACGCCGAGGCCGTGACCTTCGACAATCCGAAAGGCACCAACGATCGCAACGTCCTCACGCAGATCGAGAACCGCATCCGCACCATCACGCCGGGCACGGCCACCGGCCGGCTGCTCGGGGGAAATCTCACCGTGCTCACGGCGATCCTCGGCTCGCCGTACGTGCCGGACTTCACGGGCGCGATTCTCTTCCTCGAGGACGTGGACGAAGACTGGTATCGGGTCGATCGCATGATGACCTCCCTCAAGCTCGCGGGCATTCTGGGCAAGGTCCGTGGCGTGATCTTCGGCACCTGCAGCGAATGCGGTCCCGGCGAGGGCTTCGCCTCGTTCACCCCCGAGGAAATCTTCGCCGACCACTTGGCGCCCCTGCGCGTGCCGGCCTGGCACGGCGCCATGATCGGCCACGCGCAACCGCAATGGACTCTCCCCGTGGGCGCGATGGTCACCATCGACGCCACGCTCGGGACGGTGACGATGGCGGAAGGGGCGGTTACCTGACCACCACGCGCCTGATCGTGGCCCCCTCCAGCATCCCGTCGACGACCTCCATGCCGGTGGTGACGCGGGCAAACACCGTGTAGTCGTGGTCCAGCCGGGGCACGTCGACGAGGTCGAAGAAGATCTGCGCGTCTCCGGTGTCATAGCCACGGGTGGAGATGCCCACCGATCCGCGCAGGTGAGGCAGTCCGACCTCGTCGCGCATGAACCTGGTGTCACCCACGTACTCGTTGGCGCCGGGGCTGCCTCCTTGCACGACGAAGTTCGGCACGATCCGGTGAAAGGTCAGCCCGTTGTAATACCCGCGCCGCGCCAGCGACACAAGGCGGGACACCGTGAGCGGCGCCTCCGCGGCCAGGAGCTGCATCGTGATGATGCCGCCGCCCTCCATTTCGATTTCAATCACCTTCGCCCGCAGGTCCTCGGTCAGGGCTTGCGCGGACGGTTGCGCGGGCGCGCGGTACTGCGCGGGCCGCTCCGGGATGGCCACCTTGGCGTCGGTGAACGCGCGCCGGGCGGCCGCGCGCACGGCCGTGTCCCAGTCGGCGGTCCAGGGCGCGAGCTGGTCAACGCCCCCGGCGCCGAGCAGGCCTGCCAGCGTGGTGATGATGGCCACGCGGGGATCGCGCGATGTGTCTGCCCCCTCGCGGGTCAGCCGCGTCAGCGTGGCCAGAAGCGTCGTCACGGCTGATGTGTTGGCCACGAGCGCGCGGGCAGCCGCCTGCGCCAGCTGGAAGTCCGCGCTGTCGAGCGCGGCGAGCGCCGCCTTCGCCGCAGCGGGAGACTTCATGCGCGCAAGCGCCTCGATGGCGTCGGTCCTGGCATTCGGATGCGCATCGGCTGCGAGCGCGATCACCGTCTGCTCGACGGAAAGCGTGGCCGCCACGCCGGCCGCGGCCGCTCGCACCTGCCAGGCGTCATGACGTGCGGCCGCAGGCAGGCGCGTGCGCGCCTGCTCGGGTGCCACCCGCGCAAGGGTGGTCAACGCGCGCGATCCGCGATGCCACGTCGTGGCCTTGGCCCGATCGGTCAGTTCGTCGGCGATGGAGGCCACCATCGCCACCGCGGCGGGAGTGAGCGCGCACTCCGGGACAAGGGCGCTCAGCGCCTGCAGACTCACCAGCGGCACCGGATCGGCCACGGCGGTCACGATGGGACCGCACGCGCGCGGGGTCGACCGATCCTTCGCCTGGGAGGTAATGGCGTCGAGCCGCACGTGCATCGACGGGTCTGTCAACGCCGCGAGGATCGCGGGGACGAAAACATCGATCGCCGGCGTCATCATCTGCGCGGCGACGCGACGCACCTGGAAATCCGGATCGGTGGCGGCCTCGAGCACCGTCGTCGTGTCGGTGTCGCGCGCGACCTGAAGCGCGGTCATGGACAGCCGGCGGATCCGGGCCAGGACGTCCGAGGAACCCCGTTCCCGGCCCAGGCCGCTCGTGGCGCGCAGGCGCGCCCGCGCGTCCGCCGAAAGCGCCCGGCGTCGTTGAGCCGAGGCCGCCAGCCCCTTGACCGCGCCCACCATCCGCTCCGGCGCGCCGTTCACGTTCTCGACGAGCAGGGCCTCGGCACGATCGAGGTCGGCGCCCTCGAGTCGAAGCCGCCCGATCGTCTCGAGGATTGCGGCGGCTGGTCCCGGAACATCGGGCCGTGTTTCACGGGCCAGTTGCTGTTCAAGCGCGTGGCGTGCAAAGGCCATGTGCGCGGGCGTCGGTGCGGCATCCGATCGAAGGTCGCTCCGGGTGCCCGACAACGCCTTGCCGATCCCGATGGCGGCGGCCTCCCTGGCCGGCGCCCACGAGTCAGACAGGAGTTTGACGAGCCGGCCCGGCCGAAGGGCTGCGGCCGCTCCGTCGGCCACCATCTCCGGCGCCGCGGTCCGGCCAAACGCCCGGGCGGCCAGGCGCCGGAATTCGCCGTTCGTGGACGCCGCGGCGCGATCGAGCAGCGCCAGGTCGCGCACCTCGCGATGCGACACCCCGTGGTCGCCGGCTGGACACGGGCTGAACAGCCGGCGGTCCGCCGCAAGCGCGATGGTCACCGCGGACAGTGCCTCGCCGCCCGCGGCCTCGGCGTCGGCGCCGCACGTCAGAATCGCC
>JANLHE010000281.1 GCA_024653875.1 Acidobacteriota bacterium | reverse complement strand
GGCCTCGGTCTCGCGCACGGACAACCCGCGGGCAATCACGTCGCGGCCCACCCGGCGCTGCGCGGCCTCGTCGGTCAGCGACAGCAGCGCGCGCGCGTGCCCCATGCCCATGTCGCCTTCCGCCAGGGCGGTCCGCACCTCGGTTGGCAGGCGCAGCAAGCGCATGTAGTTGGAGACGGTCGCGCGGTCCTTGCCCACCTGCGCGGCGATGGATTCCTGCGAAAGCTGCAGCTCATCGGTGAGGCGCCGGTAGGCCTGGGCCTCTTCGATCGGATTCAGGTCCTCGCGCTGGATGTTCTCGATCAGCGCCACCTCGAGGAGTTTGTCGTCGGGCACCTCGCGGACGGCGACCGGCACCTTCAGCAGGCCCGCGCGCTGGGAGGCGCGCCACCGGCGCTCGCCGGCCACGATCTCGTACTGGTCATTTCCCGCCGCTCCGGCCGCGGCGACCCGCCGCACCACGATCGGCTGAATGACGCCGTTCGCGCGAATGGACTGCGCGAGTTCCTCCAGCCGGCCGTCATCAATGTGCTGCCGCGGCTGCCGCGGATTGGGGGTGAGCAGGTCGATGTCCAGCTCGCTGGGGCGCCCCCGGTCCGCCGGTTGCGGCGCACGGGGCGGCGGAGGAGCCGTGTCGGGAATCAGGGCGCTCAGGCCGCGTCCAAGCGCGGGGCGTTTGATGGCCATCGTCAGCAACTCCCTCCGGCCGCCGCCTGTGTGCGCGCGAGGAACTCGCGCGCCAGGGCGACATAGGCTTCCGCGCCGCGCGATCGCGCGTCGTACAGGATGACGGGCACGCCGTGGCTGGGGGCCTCGCCCAGGCGCACGTTCCGGGGAATCACGGTGTTGAACACCTGCTCGCCGAAGTACTCGCGGATGTTGCCGCCCACCTGCTGGCCCAGGTTGGTCCGGTCGTCGTACATCGTGAGCAACACGCCCTCGATGGCGAGACCGGGATTCAACGAGGTGCGCACACGGTCCAGCGTGGACATCAGATCCGCGATGCCCTCGAGGGCGAAGTACTCGCAGTTGAGCGGAATCAACACCGTGTCGGCGGCCACCAGCGCGTTCAGCGTCAGCAAGCCGAGGGACGGCGGCGTGTCGATGAAGATGTAGTCGTATTCGCCGCGGAGCGCATTCACGAATCTCCGCAGCCGCTGGTCGCGATCGGTCATCGTCACGAGTTCGATCTCGGCGCCGGTCAGATGGCGATCCGCCGGCACCAGGAACAAATGGTCGACGCCGGTGGCCAGCACGAACTCCTGCGCCGGCGTGCCTTCTGCGGTCAGCGCGTCATAGACCGTGCCCGCCGCGGTGGACTGCCCCTTGAGTCCCACGCCCGATGTGAGGTTGGCCTGCGGGTCGAGGTCAATCAACAGCACGCGCTGGTCTGCCATCGCCAGCGACGCCGCCAGGTTGATGGACGTCGTGGTTTTTGCGACCCCGCCCTTCTGGTTCGACACAGCAATGACTTTTGTATTTTTGGTCATATGGCAGATTAAATAAGTGTAGTTACCAACGCCAGGCTATTGTCAGCGCAACAGGGAGTGAAGGTCAAGGGCAGTGCGGAGTGCGGAGGGGTCC
>JANLHE010000274.1 GCA_024653875.1 Acidobacteriota bacterium | reverse complement strand
TTTTCCGCGCGGCCCGCTTCTTGCTTAGGTGTAGGTCGAGTAGTTCTTGTCTGGAGGATCTTAGATGGGTAAACACATCCGCAAATTGGGCCCGAAAGTCTGGGTAGCCAGCGCTTTTGTCGTGTGGCTGGTCGCGTTCGGGAGCATGCGGGCGAATATGCCGCAGGGTGAGACGCCCACGGCCCCTGCGGAAAAATCCGCAGTCGCTGTGAATCCTGCCCAAGCGCAGGTGGCGGCCGGAGCCACCTACGTCGGTCAGGATACGTGCATCACGTGCCACGACACGGTCATGGAAAAGTACGCGGATACGCCGCATCATCGCGCGGCCGACCCCCGGACCCCCGAGGCGACGAAGGGTTGTGAATCCTGCCACGGTCCCGGCAGCAAACACATCGAAGACCCGGTCAGCGTCAAGCCGCTGTCCTTCAAGACCATGACGGCCGACCAGGCCACGGCCGCCTGCGTCACGTGCCACAGCAAGGGTGAGCACGCGCTGTGGGACGGCAGCAAGCACGACGCCCGCGGCGTGACCTGCACCACGTGCCACAGCGTGCACAACCCGGTGTCGGAAAAAGGCCAGCTGAAGAAGGAAACCCAAATCGACCTCTGCGCCACGTGCCACCGCGACAAGGCGTCCAAGGTGGACCGCTCGGGCCACATGCCGGTGCGTGAAGGCAAGATGCAGTGCTCGACCTGCCACAACATCCACGGATCGACCAACGAGAAGCTGCTCCGCAAGGGCGACTCGGTGACCGACAGCTGCGTCTCGTGCCACGCCGACAAACGCGGTCCCTTCCTGTGGGAGCACGCGCCATCCCGCGAGGGGTGCGTGACCTGCCACGACCCGCACGGATCCGCGAACGACCGCATGCTCGTGTCGAAGCCGCCGGCGCTGTGCCAGCGGTGTCACATTCACTCGCGCCATCCCAGCACGATCTATGACGCCGGTGCGGTAGCCACCAGTGTCCGCGTCTACGCGCGGTCCTGCGTGACCTGCCACTCTGCCATCCACGGGTCCAATCACCCCGCGGGCAACATGTTCGTGCGGTAAGGGGGAGGGCATCATGCGCAAACTCACAGGATTTCTCATTCTTGCGTTCGCCCTGGTCCCGATGACCGCGAACGCGCAAACCGCCGCGGCGTCCGATACCAAGTCCAACAGCGGCTGGGTGGACTTCGGGGTGCGGGGCACCAGCATGACAGGTGATGGGGCCCGCTACGAGCGGTACCGCGACCTGGGCGACGGCCTGTTCCTCGAGACGTTCCGGTGGCGGGCGGAGACCGGTGGCTGGTTCATCGACATGGGCGCCGATCACGCTGGCCGGACCGACCAGCGCTACACCGGGCGCTTTGTGCGGCCCGGCCAGTTCAAGGGATGGGCGACGTGGGACCAGATTCCCATGCTGCTCAGCCGAACCACCCGGACGCCGTTCAGCAAGGTTGGCGCGAACGAGTTCCGGCTCGATGATGCCATCCAGCTGCAGTTGCAGAGCACGTCATCAGCGTTGCGTCCGGCCGCGCTGCTGACCTTGGTCAACGGATCGCCGGCGTTCGAGCTCAAGTCGAAGCGGCACAGCGCCGAGGGTGGCTTCGAACTGCTGGCCATCAAGGATCTGTCCTTCAAGATGAACGTGAAGCGGACAACGCGCGAGGGCGCGCAGCCGTACGGTATGTCGTTCGGTCATGGGCAGGTCGTGGAGTACGCGGCGCCGCTCGACCATACGCTGACGGACTTCGACGCCTCTGCGGAACTCGAGCGCGGCCGGGTGCTGCTGCGGGCCGGATATGCCGGCTCGTGGTTCACCAACGGTGTGACGTCCACGCTGGTGGATAATCCACTGCGCGCCACGGACATCGCGGGCACCGCGTCGGCGGGTCGCCAGTCACTGCCGGTCAGCAGCAACCGTCTTGGTGTAAACGGCATGATCTCGATCAAGATGCCGAAGAAGTCGCGCCTGACCGCCTACGCCGCCGTCAGCACGTTGAAGGACGACAACGGCCAGGTGCTGCCGCAAACCAGCAACAGCGCCGTGCTGGCGCTGGCCGGCCCGACGGATCGGGCGACGATCAGCGGCGAAGCCAGGACGACCGCGATGACCGCGAGCTTCGTGTCGCGTCCGTCGGAGTACGTGAACGTCAACCTGCGGTACCGGTATTTCGACTACGACAATCGGATACCGGAGTACCACCAGACACTCCGCGTGTCGTACGACGGAAATGTCGCCACTCGCGACGTGCACTCCGAGCCGTTCGGCGTCAAGCGCCAGACGATGGAAGCCGACCTGCAGTTCACCCCAAAGGGCCCGGCGTCGATGACGTTCGGTGTCTCGCGCATCGAAGAAGACCGGACGCACCGGATCTTCGAGTCGACGGTGGACAACGCGTTCCGCATCAAGCTCGATACGCTCAGCACCGGTTTGGTGAGCGTGCGGGCGACGTACGAGTACGCGCAGAAGCGCGGCGAAGGCTTCGACGTCGCGATCCTGACCGGCGCCAGCGAGCAGCCGGGCATGCGGCACTTTGACCTGGCCGAGCGCAACCGGAATCGCTTCACGCTGTTGGGGTCGTTCATGCCGGTGGTCAACTGGGCCTTCAACGTGTCAACGGCCATCGGCCGCGATGACTACCTGAACAGCGAGTTCGGCCTCCGCGACAACAACCACAACGTCTACAGCGCGGGCATTGAAGGCAGCCCGAGCGACACGTTCAACGTGGGCCTGTCGTATGCCTACGAGGACTACAACTCGCTGCAGCGGTCGCGCCAGGCCAATCCCGGCGCGCAGACGCTGGACCCGTCGCGCAACTGGGCCACCGACGCCGGTGACAAGGTGCACTCCGTGATGGCGAACATGGACATCCTGAAGGTGGCCGAGAAGCTGGACATCTTCCTGCGCTACGACTACAACCGCACCCGCGCCACGTACGAGTACATCACCGGCGCGGTGACCGACCGCACGCTGCCCGAGGAAGTGATCGTGCCCACCACGCTGCCGCAACCGGTGGCGCTGCCCGAGGTGAAGAGCGACCTCACCCGCGGATCGGTGGATGCGATCTACAACATCAACAAGCACATCTCGCTGGGTGTGTCGTACTGGTACGACAAGTACGACGTGGAGGACTTCACGCTGGATGCGAACGCGCAGAACGCCGTCGTGACCGGCAACAACATCCTGCTCTACTACACGTACGCGCCCTACAAGGCGCACACCACGTGGGGGCGGTTGATTGTCAAGTGGTAACAGGAAAAGACCTCTGAGGTCGTCTCGGCTGCATTGACAACCGAAACGACCTCAGAGGTCCTAATACTCCACGCGTTCCAGGAACAGCCCCGCTGCCGGCGCCGTCAACTGCGCCGTCAGCGGGGATTCTTTTTGGAGCAGGCGGCCGACGTCGCCTGGCGTCAGGTCGCCCTTGCCGGCGCCCACGAGCACGCCGACGATGCGCCGGACCATCTTCCACAGGAAATGCGATCCCGTGACGTGGACCAGGATCAGGTGGTCCTGCTCGGTCAGCGTCAGCTCCTGCAGCAGTACGTGCGTGGACTTCTCCTCAGGGTCATCGTCCGTGAACGACCGGAAGTCGGCGAAGCCCACCAGGTGCGACGCGGCCTCGCGCATCCGCGCGAGGTTGAGCGGTTCACGCACCCACCACACATAGTTCTTTTCAAACGCGGAGCGCCGCCGTGAAATCTGGTAGCGATACCGGCGCGCCACGGCGCTATGGCGCGCGTGAAAGCGGGGCGGCATCCGCTCGGCCGAGAGCACGTTGATGTCGTGGGGCAGGTGGTCGTTGATGCGCGCCACCAGCGTGTCCGGGGGCAGGGCGGTGGGCAGGTCCACGTGCACGACCTGGCCGAGCGCGTGAACGCCGGCATCCGTCCGGCCGGACCCATAGGTCTCGAACTGGCGCCCGCGCGTCGCCTCCTGCAGCGCGTGGTGCAGCTCGCCCTGGACGGTGCGGGCGTTCTTCTGAATCTGCCAGCCGGAGTAGCGGGTTCCGGCGTATTCCATGATGAGTTTGTAGCGAGGCACGTGAGTAGAATAGCCTCATGTTCCTCAAACGCTTCTTTGAGACGACCCTGGCCCAGACCAGCTACCTCATCGGCTGTCCTGGCGCCGGCGCGTCCATCGTCATCGACGCCAACCGGGACATTGACCAGTACATCAAGGCGGCCGAGGCGGAGGGCGTGACGATCACCCACGTCACCGAGACGCACATTCACGCGGACTACGTGTCGGGCAGCCGTGAACTGGCGGCGCGGACCGGCGCGCAGTTGTTCCTCTCGGACGAGGGGGACGCGAACTGGAAGTACGCGTTCGCCGCCGAGTCCGGCGCGACGCTGGTGAAGGACGGCGATCGCATCACGGTGGGCAGCGTGCTTATCGACGTGCTGCACACGCCGGGGCACACGCCGGAGCACATCTCGTTCCTGGTGACCGATTCGGCGGCCGCCAGCGAGCCGATTGCCATCGCGTCCGGGGACTTCATCTTCGTCGGCGACGTGGGGCGTCCCGACCTCCTGGAGAAGGCCGCGAACATCAAGGGGACGATGGAAGTAGGGGCGAAGACGCTGTACGCGAGCCTCCGCAGGTTCGCCGCGCAGCCCGACTGGCTGCAGGTGTGGCCGGGGCATGGGGCCGGCTCGTCCTGCGGCAAGGGCATCAGCGCCATTCCGCACAGCACGCTCGGGTACGAGCGGCGGTTCAATTGGGCGTTTCAGGTCAAGAGCGAATCGGAATTCGTGGCCGCGGTGCTGGCCGGCCAGCCCGAACCGCCGAAGTACTTCGCCGAGATGAAACGCGTGAACAAGGAAGGGCCGCGGCTGCTGCACGGCTTCAGGCGGCCGGAGCTGCTGCAGGTGGGATCGCTTGAGGCCGCTCTGAAGGCGGGCGTCATGGTGGTGGATGCGCGGTCGGCGGCGTCGTATGCCGGGGGGCACGTGCCTGGCACGATCAACATTCCGCTCAACGCCAGCTTCACCACGTGGGCCGGCTGGCTGGTGTCGTACACGCAGGACTTCTATCTCATCGTGGACGATCCGGACAGCGCCATTGACACGGCCGTGCGCGACCTTGCGATGATCGGGCTGGATCGGCTGACAGGGTATTTTGACGCCGGGGTCATCGACGCGTGGGCGGCCGGGGAGCGGCCGCTGGGGACGGTGTCACAGGTGAGCACGCAGGACCTGAAGGAGTCATTGAAGCACAACGCCGTGACGCTCCTCGACGTGCGCAATCAGACCGAGTGGGAGGCGGGATCGATTGCCGGCGCGCGTCACATCCAGCTCGGCACGCTGGCCGAGCGGCTCGCCGAGGTGCCTCGCGACAAGCCCGTCGTCGTGCAGTGCGCCGCCGGCACGCGGTCCGCGATTGGCGTGAGCGTGCTGAAAGCGCACGGCATCGACAACGTGGTCAATCT
>JANLHE010000262.1 GCA_024653875.1 Acidobacteriota bacterium | reverse complement strand
AGCGCATCTTCGCCAGCCACCACCGCAGGCCGACGAACAGGAAGCGCCAGTCTTTGAAGAACTCGGGCGGCTTGCCCTCGACGGCGTGCCCGATGAACTGGAGAATCCAGCCGGCCACAAAAAGGCCGCCGGCGATCATCCACACCATCTGCGCAGGCGCCGCGCCCGCCAGTTGCGCAATCAGCCCGCCGAGACCGACGAGGACGGACACCGCGATCATCGGAATGCCGAACGTGTGACACACCCGGTTCACCGGATGCTGGTGACTGTGCCCGTATTCCTCCACCCACTGGGTCATCGGTTTGTTGCCAAGCATCGTGGTGTCCTCCTGGTGACTACTGGATCTTGACGTTCTTGTCTCCGAGCCCGTGGGTGCCCTCGCAGAGCGGGCAGAACGAGGGCGGGTCGGTGTTGCTCACGCGGTGTTTCACCGGCGGCACGGACTTGAGATACGCGAACATGTCCCGCAGGTCGTCTTCCGTGAAATGCCGGAAGTCTTCGAACGGCATGATGTGACTGAGCATCCGCCCGGGCAGATGCCCGGTCTGCAGCACTTCAATGAACAGCCCCGCGTCGTAGTGGGCGATACCTGACGGGTCCGATGTGATGTTGAGCGCATGGACCGGCGCCATGTTCCTGCCGGGGTCGCTCAGCTCGAATCCGCCGCCGAGGTCCATGCCGTCAAGGGGATCCCCGTTGTGCGCCGGCGAGTGGCAGTCCTGGCAGCCGGCCACGGTGCGGACCAGGTACTCGCCGCGCGCTTCCGGCGTGGTTCGCGCCACCGATGTGTGCGCGGCCATCGGCTTGGGCATGACGTTGACCAGCACGCTGAGCGGGAAGACCAGCTCGGACCGCTGCCGCACCTGCGTCACCGCTGGCACGGTGCGCAGGAACACCACGATGGATGCCAGATCTTCCTCATCGAGATTCCGGAAGTTGCCATACGGCATCAGCGGAAACAGCGCGGACCCGTCGCGGCTGATCCCTTCCTGGATCGCCCGCGCAATCTCATCGTCGCTCCACGCGCCGATGCCGGTCACGGGGTCGGAGGTGATGTTGGGCGCGATGACCTTGCCCAACTCGGGAATGGGCATCTCCCACCCGGCGCCACGACGCCCGGCGGCGACCGGGTATTCCGGCGCCGAGAGGTCGTGCTCGGAGTGGCAGTGGAAACAGGCCGAGGCCTCTGTCAGATACCGGCCCCGCGCGAGCCGCTCCGGGGTGGCCTCGAACCTGCGATCGGTGACCGCGCGGGCGGTGGGCCCCAGGACGATCTGCCAGCCCACGGCGGTAATCCCGCCCAACACCACCACAACCAGCAACACCAGCAACGACAGCACAACGGTGCGCGCGCGTACAGCCATCGGTCTCCTCCAGCCGCCACGGTTTCAAAACCGGCGCCGGATGCTATCACAGCGAACCGCGGACGCAAGGCCCCCGTATGATTACCTCGAAGGAGTCCCCCATGCGCCCCCACGTTGCCGCCTCGCCCGTTCGCTCCCTGCTGTCCGGTGTCCTCGCCCTCGCGGTCGTGGCCCTCGGCGCCTGCAACCTGCAGCTCTCGACCGACGTCGAGGCCAAGGACGAGTGGACCCGGACGTACCCGCTCACCGCGGACGGCACCCTGGTGCTGGCCACCAGCAACGGCCGGATCGACATCACGGGCGGCGACACGGACAAGGTGACGGTCACGGCGGAACGTGTCGTGCGCGCCGCCACCGAGGACGCCGCCAAGCAGCAGTTGTCGATTTTCGAGATGAAGGAAGAGATCGCGCCCAATCGCGTCTCGATTGACAGCAGCTCGCGGGGCGTGTCCCTCAACGTCCGGCGCACCGTCAACTACACGGTGACGCTGCCCAGGACCGCGGCGGTCAGCCTGCACAGCAGCAACGGGGACATCCGCGTCTCGAACATCGGCGGGCACTTTGCCGCCGAGGCCACCAATGGCCGCGTGACCGCGACGGGCCTTGGGCAGAGCGCCAACGTCGCCACCACCAATAGCGTCATCACGCTGACCTTCGACCACGTGGGCGGCGAAGGCATCCGCGCTGAGACCACCAACGGCACGATCACCATCTCGATCCCGCCTGCGACCAACGCCAACCTGACCGCGCGGGTTACCAACGGCGCGATCACCCACGAGGGCATCGACCTTCAGATCTCCGAGTCCTCGCGGCGCCGCCTCGACGGCCGGCTCGGCGCCGGCGGCACGCCGATTCGCCTGGAGACGACCAACGGCACGATCACTGTCAAGGGC
>JANLHE010000261.1 GCA_024653875.1 Acidobacteriota bacterium | reverse complement strand
GCCATCGGCGAACCAACGGTGTCTATGATCGAGGGGTGCGCCATGGAACCGGTGGAAGATGACGCCAGGGCTGATCCCGTGAGCCGGTTGGCACCACTTCGTCCCCTGCTGCTGCCGGTCGTCGTGGCGGTCCTTGCGCTGACCGCGTTCAACCTGCGTATCGGCCGCGAAATGGTGGACTTCGAGGTCTACCGCACCGCGGGCCGCCGCGCCATCGCCGCCGAGCCGCTCTACCGGCCGGACGACGGGCACTACACGTTCAAATATCTGCCGGCGTTCGCTGTGGCGATGGCGCCGGTGGCGCTGCTCGGGTTCGACGCCGCGCGGGTGACGTGGTACGCGCTGTCGTGCGCGTTCCTGATGCTGCTCCTGCACTGGTCGGTCATCACGCTGCCCGAGCGCCGCTGGTCGCAGCGATCCCTGATCATCGTGGCGCTGGTGCTGCTGGCCAAGTTCTACGCGCACGAGCTCACCCTGGGCCAATCCAACCTGCTGCTGGCAGTGATCCTGATGGCTGGCCTGGGCGCGTTGCAGCTGGAGGCGCCCAAGGCGGCGGCCATCGCGCTGGCGGTGGCCGTGTTCATCAAGCCGTATGCGCTCATCCTGCTGCCGTGGCTCGTGGTCACGTATGGCGTGACGGCCGGGCTGGTGGCTGCGGCGGGCCTGGTCGCAGGCCTGCTGCTGCCCGCGCTGCTCTACGGCTGGGCCGGCAACCTTGCCCAGCTCTCCGGCTGGTGGCAGATCGTCAGCACGTCGACCGCGCCGAACCTGCTGGTCTCGGACAACGTGTCGCTCGCGTCGATGTGGGCCAAGTGGCTCGGGCCTGGAACCCTGGCCTCCGGCCTCGCCGCCGCGTCCGTCGTGCTGCTGCTGGCGGTGGCCGTCACCATGTGGCGGCAACGGTCGCGCGTCGCCGAGCCGGACTACCTGGAGTTCGCGTTCCTGATGCTGATCATCCCCCTGGTCTCGCCGCAGGGCTGGGACTACGTGCTGTTGCTGGGGACGCCCGCCGTCGTCTGCATCGCCGATCGGTGGCGCGAGCTGCGGACACCGTGGCGTTTCGCCAGTGGCGTCGCCCTGGCCCTGATGGGATTTTCGATGTTCGACCTGCTTGGCCGGGCGGCCTACGGACAGTTCATGGCGTGGTCGGTGGTCACGGTCTGCGCCGTTGCCCTCGCCGCGACCCTCGCCCAGATCAGGCTGCGTGCACTGGCCTGAGTGGGAAGGTCCGTTCCCATCGCGCCTGGATAGTGAGCAATCTCGTTCCCAATCGAGGGCCGGATGGGCCTCCCCCAATTGAGCTCCCTGCGAAACTGCGGCCCGAGATGTCTGGCACGAGCGTTGCGATGCGGTGGAGCGGGAGACTATCGATGTATCAACACCGTCAGATTCACGTGTGGATCACCGAGAGCGACTACCTGATGCTGCGGGAGCAGTCGGTGGAAAGTCGGGAATCGGTGTCGGCCGTCGTGCGGCGACTCGTCAAGAACGAACGCCTGCGCCTGCAGGATCTGCGTCCTGCCCCAGACGGACCGGCGCCTGAAATCCTGCGTACGTATGTGTCGTGACTCCTACACGAGCGACCAGTCGGAGTGCGGGTGTTTGTTCTGGATGATCCACCCGTACAGCAACCCGCGATACGTCTGCCAGCGCATCTGCTTCTGCGCGTAGAACGGTCCGAGCGCCCGCTGCATCGCGGGCAGGTGGTAAAACGGCACGCCCGGGAAGTAGTGGTGTTCCAGGTGCAGGTTCGAGGTGAGGAACGCGAAGTCCCAGAACCAGTTGGAGCGCATGAGGGTGCCCCACTTGGCCGGGTCGCCAGGGTCGATGTCGTAGTGCTGGCCCAACCGGTTCAACGTGAACGCAATCGGAAAAATGAAGAAGACGGGAAAGGCGTGCGCGCGGACCGCGGCGGCGCCGCCCCACGCCCACCAGATGCCGGCCAGCACGCCCAGATGAAACAGGATCGCGAGCCGGCGCTCCCACCCGATGGTCCGCTGCAGCGCGGCGGGATACGTCGCGGTCTCCTGGCGGGCCGCGCGGAAGTAGATCGGAAACAACGCGGGCGTGGCGTACAGCAACTTGTACCAGCGCGCGTTTCGCTTCGGCGAGAGGTAGTGCCGCTTGGGATCATCCACATCCGATCCCAGTTCCGCGTGGTGATCCAGGTGCCATCGCGTGAACTGGCTGGGCGAGATGCCGCTCGGCACCGCGTACAGAAATCCCAGCAGCCGCTCGGCCCGCGCGTGGCGGGCCTGGAACACGTTGTGGTGCAGCACCTCGTGGAGCAGCACGGTGAAATTGAACACCGTGAAGCCCTGCACGAGCGCCAGCGGCAGCCAGATCAGGGGATCGTCGAACCGGATGAGGCCCCACGTGGCCAGGCCGAGAACCAGGAACTGGCGCGCCGCCACGACAAGATGCCGCAGCGGGGACTTCGCGTGAAACACACGCATTTCCTCGCGCGAGATCGCGCGTCCCAGCTCGGCCCGAAGGCCGGCGGCATGCTGGCTGTAATAGTGCGACTTCATCAATTGACGCCGCATGGAGATTGAGGCGTCCGTCCTACTTGGTGACCTCAAACCCGGTGATCATCACCTCCAGCAGGTGGTTCACGCGAAGGCCCGCGATACCATCGGTGGTGATTCCGAGGTCCGCCTTCGGGGCCGAGTGCACGACCGTGCCGTTGACCACGAAATCCACCTTGTCACCGGCCACGCGCACTTCGAGCGCGTTCACCGACGTGCCGTCCGCACCGGGCTTCGCCACCACGTCGTTCGCGGTCTTCGGCGCCACGGCCACGGGCCGCGGAGCGTCCGGCGTGCGGCGGCTGATCATCCACATGCCGTTCTGCGCCACGAGGAAGTACAAATACGCCTGCTTCTCGTTGTCGAGGTTGCTGCCTCCCAGCACGAGACCGTAGTAGTTGACGTGGCCGCTCGGCTTGAGCAGCTTGAACGATCCCTTCACCGTGTAGTTGCCCGACGCCGTGTTCGCCGGGTTCCAGTACACCGCCGCCGTGGGATTGATGGCGTGGAAGCCGCCGCCCATCGCCATGAACTTGATGTCGCCCGCGCCGTCCGGATCGGATGCGCTGGTGCTTCGGTCCGCACGCACCATCCAGCCCTTGGCGGACTGTGCCGCCAGCGGCGCAATCGCGAACAACGCCACAACAGCCACAAGTATCAGTCGCTTCATAAGGGTTCCCTCCTCCAGATCGCGGGCCCATCTGCCCGCGGCACGTGTCGTTCGATGATACCGCGCCTTGAGCGCCCGGGCCTGCGCCGGCTGGGGCCTACGCGAACCGGCGACCGAGGCGGGTCAGCAGCACGCCCGACAGCACCGCGGCGGCGCCGGCCACCTTCGTCCCGGTCAGCGGTTCGCCCAGCCACACCGTGGCCACCGCCATGGCCACGATGGGAACGCCGTTGGAGTAGATCGACGTGCGGGCCGGCCCCAGGCGCTGCACGCCCATGTACCAGATGACGTACGCCAGGTTGAGCGCCAGCAGCGCGGACAGCACCAGCGCGGACAGCGTCCACGTGCTCACGTCCGCCCACGGCACGCGCAGGATCTGCGGCAGGGCCATGACCACGTACGGAATCCCGCCGAACACCATCGTCATCCCCGTGACGTAGAGCGGCGAGTGGCGTGTGATGAGGGACGCCGCGCCCAGCGTGAACGTGACCCAGCACGCCACCGAGCAGATCACCAGCAGGTCGCCGCGAAGGGTCGTCCCGCCAAATGACGCGCCGTGGCCGACCACGAGGTAGATCCCGAGCGCGGAAATCGCGGCGCCGGCCCAGTGCAGCCGGCTGATCCGTTCGCGTCCCATGAGGGCCGACACCACGGCCAGCGCCGCCGGCGTGGCGCCGACGATGAGCGCGGCGTTGGAGGCGCTGGTGAGGCTGACGCCGCCGACGAAGAAGAACTGGTACCCGAAATGGCCGACCAGCCCGAGCCAGACCAGATCGATGCGGTCGCGGGTGGTCAGCGGGTTGGGGGTATGAAGGACGGAGGACACCGCGTCGCCGCGGCGCGCCAGGCGTTTGGCGATGGCGATGGCCGCCAGGAAGACGACGGACGCGATGACCATGCGCAGCGCGTTGAACGGCTGCGGCGGCATCTCCTCGAACGCGCGCTTGATGACGCTGAAGTTGGCACCCCAGATGAGGACCATCAGCAGCAGGAG
>JANLHE010000252.1 GCA_024653875.1 Acidobacteriota bacterium | reverse complement strand
AGCAGGAGAATCGCCGCGGTGCCTTCGGGCGCCAGCGACCGCACGTTCAGGTAGCGCGCGACGGCGTCGAGCGAGTCGCCGTCGATGAGTTCCAGCGCGGCGGGAATGACCCGGGCGCGAATCAACCCCGTCACCGCGTTCACCGCATGCCGCACGCTCGGGAAGGACGCCCGCATCGTCACCTGCATCGGCGGCTTGGGAATGAGCCGGAGGATGATCCTGGTGATGATGGCCAGCGTGCCTTCCGACCCGGCCAGCAGGTGCGTGAGGTCGTAGCCCACCACGTTCTTGACGACCTTGCCGCCGGTGCGGATGACCTCGCCGGTCGGCAGCACGGCCTCCAGCCCGAGGACGTACTTGTTCGTCACGCCGTACTTGAACGCGCGCGGCCCGCCGGCGTTCTCCGCCACGTTGCCGCCAATGACCGACTGGCGGAGGCTCGCCGGGTCCGGCGGATAAAACAGCCCGACCGCCTCCACGGCATCCTGCAGATCGCCGGTGATGACGTGGGGCTCGACAATCACCAGCAGGTTGCCCTCATCGATCTCCAGAATGCGGTTGAACCGTTCGAGGCTGATCACCACGCCGCCCAGTGACGGCACCGCGCCGCCGGTGTACCCCGTGCCGGCGCCCCGTGGCACCAGCGGCGTGCGTGTCTCGTGGCACAGCCGGGCGATGGCCGCCACCTGGGCGGTGTCGGCGGGCCACACCACCACGTCGGCAGGATGGCCCTGCTTGAGGGCATCGGTGCCGTAGGCCTCGCAGGCCTCCGCGTCGGTGCGCACGTGTTCCGCGCCGGCGATGACGCGAAGGCGATCGATGACGGCGTGGTCCACTGTGGAATCCTGGTCCGGTGTTACTTCGGCGCGTGGGCGCGGGCGCACCGGATGAGGCGCGTCACGCCCTCCCGCAACCGTTCCAGCGACGTGGCGTACGACAGGCGGATGAAGCCCGGGGCATCAAACGCCTCACCCGGCGTGGTGACCACGTGCTCCTCGGCCAGCAACACGTCGCTGAGAGCCAGCGACGTGCGCAGCCCGTCCGGTGACAGGAAGTCCGTGACATCCGGAAACACGTAGAACGCGCCCTGCGGCATGGCGCAGCGCAGCCGCGGTTCTTCGGCGAGCCAGGCGAGGACCTGATCGCGCCGCTGCTGATACTCGGTCAACATGTCGGTCACGCACTGTTGCGATCCGGTGAGCGCCGCGACGGCGGCGTACTGCGAAATGGAACTGGCGTTGGAGGTGGTGTGACTCTGGAGCGCATTCGCCGCGGACGCAAACGCCCTCGGGCCCA
Source organism: Acidobacteriota bacterium (assembly GCA_024653875.1). Classification (GTDB taxonomy): domain Bacteria; phylum Acidobacteriota; class Vicinamibacteria; order Vicinamibacterales; family SCN-69-37; genus SYFT01. The sequence goes on along the minus strand of JANLHE010000252.1, from coordinate 10,754 downwards.
CCGCCCAGCCCAGCCGCCAGCCGGTCATGGCATACGCCTTCGACGCCGAGCCGGCGAGGATCAGCCGGTCCTTCATGGCCTCGCCGAATATCGCCGGCAGGTTGTGCGGGACGCTGCCGTAAATCAACTTTTCATAGCAGAGATCGAGCACCACCCACAGGCCGCGCTTCGCCGCCTCGGCGGCCACCACGCGCGCATCCGCCTCGGTCAGCAACGCGCCCGTTGGGTTGCCCGGGCTGTTGATGACGATGCCGCGGGTGTTGGGCGTCAGGGCCGAGAGCAGCACATCCGCCGACGGGACGAATCCCTGCTCGGCGCGGGTCTGCACCACCACGGGGCGCGCGCCGGCCAGCTTGATTTGTTCAGCGATCGTCGGCCAGCCGGGCGCGTGGGTGATGACCTCGTCGCCCGGGCCGAACAGCCCGATGGCCGCGTGAAACAGCGCCTGTTTGCCCCCGGCCGTCATCACCACTTCGTCGGGCGCGTACTCCACGCCGTAATCCGTGCGATAGCGCGCGGTCACGGCCTGCCGCAGTTCCAGCGTGCCCATGTTGGCCGTGTACTTCGTGCGCTGTGCATCGATGGCGGCGTGGCCGGCCGCGCAGATGTGCGGCGGGGTGGGAAAATCGGGCTCGCCGGCGCCGAGGTCCACCACGTCCACGCCCTCGCGGCGCAGCTTCTCCGCCGCGATCATGCCCTTCATCGTGGGCGACATCGCGACGTGATCCATGCGGGCCGACAGGTACCGTGCGTGCTGTGTCATGAGCGTGTCCGGGTCTCCGTCTTCAACCGGTCGAGCAGGCGCGGGCCCACCGTCTCCGGGACAAGGCCCTCGATGGAGCCGCCATGCGCTGCCACTTCCTTGACGAGCCGCGAGCTGAGGTGCGCGTACCGGTCGGCGGCCAGCAGGCACACGGTCTCGATTTCGGGCGCCAGGTGCGCGTTCATCGACACCATCGGCCGCTCGTAGTCAAAGTCCGCCCCGCTGCGCAGTCCCCGAATCACCGCGCACGCCCCCTGGCGGGCCGCGTACGCAACCAGCAGTCCCTCAAAGAGATCCGCCTCGATCCGGCCCGGCGCCGCAATGCCCGCGCACGACTCCAGGATCATCGCCACCCGTTCGTCCGCCGTGAAGAGCGGCTGTTTGTCGGGGTTCATCAGCACCGCCACGATCACGCGATCGAACAACCGCGTCGCGCGGCGAATCAGATCCACATGACCGTTGGTCAGCGGATCGAATGAGCCGGGGAAAATGGCAATGCGGGATGTTGGCATGGTGACCTACGAATAAAACGACAACGCGCTGTCGCCCGACGCCAGCACCCGCGTGCGCACCAGTCCGGCCACTTCCACCGGCGTCTCGCGCGCGCGACGATGCTCCAGCACGACCTGGCCACCCGGAGCCAGGTGGGTGGCCGCCACGCGCAGCGCCGCGGACAGATCGCCATCATCATACGGGGGATCGAGAAAGACAAGATCGCAATTGGCGCCCCCCGCCGAGCGCAGGAAGTCGCCGCGGATAAGCCTGCACGCGGCCGTCGCGCCACAATGCGCGATGTTGGCCGCGGCCACCTTCAGGGCCTTCGGATCGCGCTCATACAGCGTGACGTGCATCGCGCCCCGGCTGACGGCCTCCAGGCCCACCGCGGCCGTGCCGGCAAAGGCATCCAGCACGCGCGCGTTCTGCACGCCCGGGCCGAGGACGTTGAACAGCGTCTCGCGCAGGCGGTCCGAGGTCGGCCGCACATCGTCGGTGGCGGGCCCCTGGAGGCGGCGGCCCTTGAGGGTGCCGGCAATGATGCGCATCGCTACCCGATCCCGACCAAGCCGAACCGCTGCGCCCAATTCGCCGAGAGGAACTCGACGAGCGGCTTCGATCGCGCAGGGTCGTCCAACCAGTTCACCGCCTCCCGTCGCGCCTCTTCCATCATGACGTGATCGCGCACGAGATCCCCGACCCGCAGGGTGGGCAGCCCGGACTGGCGCGTGCCGAAGAAGTCACCGGGCCCCCGAATGTCCAGATCGCGCTCCGCGATCACGAAGCCGTCGTTGGTGTCGGTGAGGGTCGTGATGCGCGCCTGGCCCTGTTCGGTCAGCGGGGCCTGGTACACCAGCACGCAGGTGGACGCGTGCGCGCCCCGGCCGACGCGGCCGCGCAACTGGTGCAGCTGCGACAACCCAAAACGCTCCGCGTGCTCCACCACCATGATCGTGGCATTCGCGACGTCGACGCCCACTTCCACGACGGTTGTCGCCGCCAGCACGTGCACGTCGCCGCGGGCGAAGCCCGCCATGACCTGTTCCTTGTCGTCCGCCTTCATCTTGCCGTGCAGCAGCGCCACGCGATAGTCCGGAAACACCTCGGTCTGCAGCGTCTCCGCCATCTCGGTCGCCGCGCGCAGGTCCACCTTCTCGGACTCCTCCACCAGCGGATAGACCACGTACGCCTGACGCCCCTGCTCCAGTTCCTTCCGGACCAGCTGGTAGATCTCGTCGCGGCGCGACTCGGGTCTGGCGACGGTGCGTATCGGCTGCCGCCCGGGCGGCAGATCGCGAATGACCGAGACGTCGAGATCGCCGAACGCCGTCAGGGCCAGCGTGCGCGGGATCGGCGTGGCGGTCATCACCAACACGTCCGGCTGCTGGCCTTTGCCGCGAAGCGTCGCGCGCTGCATCACGCCGAACCGGTGCTGCTCGTCGATGACCACCAGTCCCAGGTCGCGAAACTCCACGGCGCCTTCCACCAGCGCGTGGGTGCCGACCACGAGGTTCGTGGTGCCGCTGGCGATCTCGGCCAGCGCCGCGCGCTTCCTGGCGGCGGTGAGGCTGCCGGTCAGCGAGGCCACGCGGAACCGCGTGTGTTCCAGCAGGCGGCGGATGGTCATGTAGTGCTGGTCCGCCAGGATTTCCGTCGGCGCCATGAACGCCACCTGAAACCCGTTCTCCATGGCCACGAGGGCGGCCAGCAGCGCGACGACCGTCTTGCCCGCGCCCACGTCGCCCTGCAGCAGCCGGTGCATCGGCTCGGGCCGCTGCATGTCCGTGACGATCTCGCGCAGGGCGACCTTCTGCCCCGGCGTCAGCTTGAACGGCAGCGCCTTGCGCGCCGCTTCACGGATGCGATCGTCCACCTGCACGGCCCGGGTCTTGCGCACGTCAGCATGCCGGCGTTTGCGCAGGACCAGTCCGGCCTGGAACAGGAAGAACTCCTCGAAGATCAGGCGCCGCTGGGCTTCGGTGCGAAACGCGTTGAGGTCATCAACGCTGGTGTCGGCCGGCGGAAAGTGCGTGTGCAGGATCGCGTCGCGGCGCGTGGGCAGCGACAACCCCTGGCGCACCGCGGCCGGCACCGGATCCATGACCTCATCGGGCAACTGCGCCAGCAACTGGTGCACCAGCGACCGCTGCATCCGCGGCGTGACCGACCCGACCTTCTCGTAGATCGGCACGATGCGCCCCGTGTGCACGTGGGCATCGTCCGGATCGTCGCCATCGCCCCTGACGATCTCGTACTCGGGGTTGGTGAACTGCAGGCCGCCGCTGCGATATTCGAGCGGCCCGTACAAGACCACCTGCTGCTGCGCGTGGAAGACGTCTTTCAGGAAGGACTGATTCGGGAAGACGGCGCGCACGGCGCCGCTCGCGTCACGCACGACCACCTCGAACAGGCGGAATCCCGGGCGCCGCGTGGGACGGATACCCGAAGACAGGACCTCGCCGACGACCGTCGCGGTGTGTCCGGGACGCAGGGCCGCCATCGGCGTCAGGCCCGCGCGATTCTCGTAGCGCAGCGGGAATCGCAGCAGCAGGTCTTCCACGGTGAGCAGGCCCACCCGTTCAAGGTCCGCCGACCGCCGCGGGCCGACGCCTTTGACGAACTGCAGCGGCTGCGACAACAGATCAACAGGCATCCGCGGACGGGCCCGGGCTTACTGGATGACCGTGGCCGCGCCGCGCCGCAGCTGCACTTCACGGATCCGGGAGGGCAGATCAAACGGCTGATCGAGCAGGATGCCCTTCGGCGTCTCCGGTGTGCGGGTGTAGAAGGCGACGAGTTCCTGCATGAGGGCCCGTGGCACGGGCACGCCGTCCACGGTGGCTGACTCGAACGTGAACACGCCCTTGCCGTTGGCGCCCTTGAAGGTGCCGACCGTGCGTACTTCCAGCATGCCGGTGACATACGCGAGCGGATCAAGCCAGCCGCGCTTCTCCGCCGTGCGCAAGGCATCCATGTCCACCAGCGCGCGCGTATCCACCTTGCCGGCATCAAGCAGCGTGATCTGCGCGTGCGTCACGCCCGCCGGCAGTTCCTCCGACGCGTTGACCTTCAGATACGCGTTCAGTTCCTGTTCGGAAAAACTCGTCGTGAGAGGCTTGGCGGCCGGGGCCGGCGCCAATCCGCGTTCCAGGATCGCCTGGACCTTCTTGCCCATGCGCTCGGCGTCCGCGGCTGCAGGCCCCTGGCCGGCGACCACGGGGGCCACCAGCGCCAGGACGGCGCCGCAGAGGATCAGACGTAACCGCATGCCTCTAGTGTAACGCGGGCGACAGTCCTCCGCCTTGCCGCGATCGGGTGATGAAGTCGATCTTCTGGCGCTCCATGTCTTCTTCGAAGAAGCGCAGTCCGGCGCGCTGGCGCGGCGTCAGCACCTCGTCCACGGCCAGCCGCAGCGCCCGCATATCGGTGACGAATCGGCCCTCCAGGTCGTCCAGGCGCCCGACGGCGTCAGCCAGCTGGGCATCGGTTCCGCGCTGGGGCCCGGCATACAGCCGGCGGATCTCATTCACCAGACGCATGCGCGCCTGTCCGTGCCCTCGCCTGAGCTGATACACGCGGCTCATCTTTGGGAAGAACCGGCCGTACTGCTCATCGTCGAGCTGCAGGATCCGCTGGGCCTGCACGAGCGCGAACGCGTCGAACACCTCCTGCAGTTCCTGAATGGGCGCGTTGGGCCCGGGCTTCTGGTTCAGTCCCCGCCCACGCTGGCCCTGCTGGATGGGGCGCAGGTCGGGATTGGGGTTCTGCGCCACTGGCGGGTTCACGGCCTGCCCGAGTGCCAGCAGGCTGCTGACCATCAACGTCGGCAATACAGTCATCACTTACTCCATCCCCGCAACCATCTCCGCCTGCAGCAGGCGAAGAAATGTCTTCCGCTCGGACTCGCTCAAATTCCCCATCGCCGCGTCCACCGCGTTTCGTGACGGTGTCAACACGCGGCGCACGTCGTCTTCCTGGAGCGTCTCGAGCATGCCGCTCACGAACTCCCACTCGGCGCCGCCCAGCACCAGCGCGGCCTCGTCGGGCACCACGGTCTCTTCCAGGGCCGCGCCCGCATCCACCGGCCGTCCCGCGTCAACCGGCGCCCGCAGATAAATCGCGGTGACCATGACGAGCGCGGCCACCGTGGCACCGGCCGTCAGCCAGGTGCGCATCGCACCCGCCCCGGGCAGCGTCCGCCACCACGCCGCGCGCGAAGGCACCATCGCCTCCTCCCGCACAGCGGCGTTCACCCGCGACTGGAAGTGCTCCCAGAACAGCGGCGACGGCTCCGGCAGGTCCGCGTCGGAGTCCAGATCCACCACGATGGTGCGAAGCGTCTCCACCTCGGTCTGGCAGGCGGCGCACACATCCAGATGCCGCTGCCGATCGACCGTCAGGCCGCCCTCGATCGCGTCCACGAATTCCCGCGCCGACAAATGCGTGGTCATGACTGCAACAACCGTTTCAAATTACGAAGTGCGTGGAAAAAATTGGCCTTCACGGCGCCGACCGAACTGCCGAGAATGCCGGCGATTTCCTCGTGGGACAGTTCCTGATACACGCGCAGCAACAACGTGGCGCGCTGCTTCGGCGGCAACTTGGCGATCGCGCGCCGCACCTGGGCGGCCTTCTCGCCCCGCACGACCGCGCGCAGCGGGTCGTCGGCGCGCTGGTCCACATGCCGCGACTCTTCGATCGGTTCGGTCGCGGGGCGTTTCGTGGCCACCCGGTTCAGGCAGCAGTTCACGCCGACGCGATACAACCACGTGCCCAGCGTCGAGTTCCCCTTGAAGTTCTTCAGTCCCTTGAACGCGCGCACGAACACGTCCTGCGCCAGGTCGGCCGCATCCTCGTGATTGCGCACGAAGCGGAAGCAGATTTGATACACCTGCCGCTGGTGACGCGCGACGATCACGTTGAACGCGTCGTGGCTGCCGGCCAGGAACGCCGCCACCAGCACGCGGTCCTCCGCGCTCGTCAGATCGAGGTGCGTGGCCCGGACCGCGGTCGCCTCGGACGCCTGTGACGTTGCATTCACGCGTGTCCCCCACCCATGGAGCCGTTCAGCCGCCGCCGCGCCGTTCGCTCCCGAACCCATGCCCATTAGACCGGGGCGCCGCCCGATCGGTTACAAGGGCCTGGACCTCGGGGAAGGTCGGCAGACCGGTCTGGGCCCCGACGGCCCGGCAGTTCAGCGCCGCCGTGGCGTTGGCGTGGTCCAGGAGCCCGGCGATGTCCCGTCCGCCGGCCAGCCAGGCCCGCACGAACCCGGCCCGAAACGCGTCCCCCGCCCCTGTCGGATCGACCACCGGCACGACGAATCCCGGCGAGACTATCTCGGTTTCGCCATTCCACGCCACGGCCCCTCCGGCACCGAGGGTCACCACGATCAGGGCCAGTGGATGCCGGGTCCGGAGGATTCGCATGGCCGGACCAAGGGAGGCCTCACCGGTCATCGCCTGCGGGAATCCCTCAGCCGCAATCAGCACGTCCACGTGCGGCAGCAGCCGATCCAGTCCGGGCTGCGGCCGATCGACGTCGGCCACCACGGTCACGCCCGCGTTCCTCGCCAGCACGGCCGCGGCCACCGCCGCCTCCAGGTCCGTCGCGTCGAGCATCAGCACCCCAGCCTCGGAGAGGAGCTCGGACGTCATGTCTTCGGGGGGCCAGTCCAACGCGGGATCCCGCCTCCACAGCACGGTGCGCGTGGCCGCGGCCGCGTCGACCAGAATCAGCGCGGAGCGATTGGGGGCGCGCACGTGCCGGCAGCGTGCGGTGTCCACGCCTTCGCGGCGGAGGGCCTCTTCGATGAGGCGTGCGTGGGCATCGTCGCCAAACGACCCGAGGTAACGCGTGTCGCACCCGAGGCGCGCGCAGGCCACCAACGCCGAGGCCACCTGCCCGCCGGGCAGCGCCACCACATCGAGCGCTTCGAGTTTTTCGTTCGGGGCGGGATGGTGGGGCACGGTCACCACGAGGTCGACGGAGTTTTCGCCCACGCCGACCACCCGGAACCGTTGACTTTCGCCTTTCTTTTGCATACAGTCGGCCCCGTGCAGCCCCTCACCAAACGCCAGCGCGAGATTCTCGACTACCTTCAGGAGTTTATCCAGCAGCACGGCTATGCGCCGAGCCTGGAGGAGGTCGGCCGCCGCTTTGGCCTGTCGTCACTGGCGACGGTCCACAAGCATCTCACCAACCTCGAGGAAAAGGGCTTCATCCGGCGGCTCTGGAACCGCAGCCGCTCGGTGGAGTTGCTCTCGGCGCGCACCGGCCAGCGGGCCGTGGAATTGCCGATGCTCGGGTACGTGGCCGCAGGCCTTCCGATCGAAGCGGTCGCGGGCACCGAAACCATCGCGGTCCCCGAGGATCTCGTCGGCCGCCGCGACACCTACGTCCTGAAGGTCAAGGGCGACTCGATGATCGACGAGCAGATTCGCGACGGCGACTTCGTCATCGTGGAAGACCGCAAGACGGCCGAGAACGGCGAGATGGTGATTGCGCTCCTTGGCGGCGCGGACGTGACGCTGAAGAAGTTCTACCGCGAGAACGGGCGCATCCGTCTGCAGCCGGCCAATCCCGCGATGCAACCGATGATGTACGACCCCGCGCTGGTGCAACTGCAGGGCGTGGTGGTCGGAGTCATGAGAAAGTACTGACATGACGGTGCCGACCAAACAGCTCAGCTTCACCATTGTCCCGGACGATCAGGGCGAACAGCCCCGGACCTACGCGAACTTCTGCGCCGTCGGCCACACGCCGTTCGACATGACCCTCACCTTCTGCGACGTGCGTCCGCTCTCGGAGAAAGACATCAAGTCCGCCGAAGACACGCAGACCGTGAAGGCACCCGTTGTGTCGCGCGTCGCGCTGCCCTTCGCCGTGGTCCCGGGCCTCATCAACGCCCTGCAGGAGCAGATGAAGGCGATGCAGGACGCGCAGGCGCAGCAGGCGCAGGGCTGGCCGTCGGGGCCACTCCATTGAGGAAATGAGGCAATGGGGCAATGGGGCAATGAAGGACGCGCTCCCTGTCTTTGATGCGCTCGATGTCCAGCATCCCAACGCCTGGACCGAACTCCATTTCAGTAACGCCTTCGAACTGCTGGCGGCCACGATCCTCTCCGCACAGTGCACCGATGCGCGCGTGAATCAGGTCACGCCGGCGCTGTTCAAGAAGTACCCGTCCCCGAAGAAACTGGCCGCCGCGGATCCAGCCGAACTTGAGACCCTCATCCAGCCCACGGGGTTCTTCCGCATGAAAACCCGGAGCCTCATCGGCATGGCGAACGCCGTCGTGGATCGTCACGGCGGCCAGGTACCGCCGGACATGGACGCGTTGGTGGACCTGCCGGGCGTGGGGCGCAAGACCGCCAACGTCGTTCTGGGGCACGCCCTTGGACTGCCGGGCTTTCCGGTTGACCGGCATGTGCTGCGGGTGGCCTCGCGCATCGGCCTGATTTCCGCAAAGGCCGCGGAAGACGCGGTCAAAGCCGAAAAGAAACTGACAACGTTGCTGCCTCCTGACCGCTGGACCCGGGCGTCGGACACGCTGATTCTGCACGGGCGGCGCATCTGCAAACCCAAGCCCCTGTGTGAACGGTGTGCCGTACGCGCCCATTGCGCGTACTATCGCAAACGATGACCCCCGACGAGTTCTCCGCCGACCAGTTCCAGGTGCTCGTGAACGAAGCGATGGCGTCCCTCCCGCAGCGATTCCGCGACGCCATGGTCAACATGGCGATCGTCGTGGAGGACGAACCGACACTGGACCAGCTGCGCGAGGTCGAAGTGGAGCCGCCCGACACCATTTACGGGATCTACGAAGGCATCCCGCTCCCCGAGCGCCAGTGGGCCCAGGGCAACGTGTTGCCGGACAAGATCACGATCTTCCGTGTCCCGATTCTGGAGGACAGCGTCGACGAAGACGACATCGTTGTCGGCATCGGCGAGACGCTCATCCACGAGGTGGGCCACTACTTCGGCCTGTCCGAGGAGGAGATCATGGAGATCGAAGAGAAGTACTGGAGCGGCGAGGCGCTGGAGTAACCCGGACCTTACCGCGACCAGCCGAAAGCGGCCATCACGGTGAACGTCCGATTCCTGAATTTCACCTCGGGCGCGTCGCCGTCCTGGAACACGCTTCGGAGGCCCCACGTGTAACGCGCCTCGATGCCGAGACGCCTGATTTCCACGCCGGCGCCCGCGGTGAGGCCGACATCGACATCGTGAAGTTCGTCGCCGGCGTCTTCCTCGACACCCTCATCCTCATACGTGCTTGAGAGCGCAAACCCGACGGAAGGCCCGGCGAAGAGGTATGCACCGCTCCCGAGCACGTCCCGCACGCGCAGCATCACCGGCACTTCGAGGTAGGTCACCGTCAACGAGTCGCCGAAACGGATCAGCTCGGTTGCGCCCTTCCGCGCGACGAGCGCCTCGATCTGGACGGCGAACCGTCCGCGGGCCGGCAGCGCCACCCAGAGTCCGCCGGTGACGCCGATGAGTGACTCCGACGCGCTGCGGGTGCCGAAGTCGGGGTTGAACGATATGGCGCTCGCGTTGAATCCAGCTTTGATGCCGGCCTGCTGAGCGGCGGCGTTGCCCGGCAGGCCGGCGATGAGGCAGCCGGCCACAACGAGAGTGAAGCGCGCGGTGGAACGGTATCGCATGTGGGGATCCTACTTCAGCACCGTGAAAGGATCGATCGCCGTCCCCTGCCACCACTTCCGCGACTCGGTCAGCTTGAAGATCGCAAAGTGCAGGTGCGGCGTGTCTTTCGGCGCGTTGCCTGAGACGCCGACGTATCCCAGCACCTGCCCGCGCGTGACGCGCGCGGCCTCGGCGAGTCCCGCCGCATACCGATCGAGGTGCGCGTAGTAGTAGACGTAACTGGTCGTGGGATCGAACAGGTACGCCGTGATGCCCCCCGCGTCGCTCAGGAACAGCTTCGCAATCGTGCCGTCTTCCACCGCGACCACGGGTGTGCCCCGCGGCGCCAGGATGTCGATGGCTTCGTGCTTCCGTGACCCACCTCGCGCGTCATCGAACGTATTCCTCAGGGCCTCGCGGCTGGAGCCGAGCACCGGCATCTCGAGATTCCGTGCGCGCAGGTCACCGATCGGATCGGACGCAAACTCCGGAAGCGCATCCGAATCCGGCGGGGGCGGAAGCGTCGGATGCCGGCGCTCCCAGATGACTCCGGCGATTGCCACAACGAGCGCGCCGGTGAGGAATCCCACCGCGGCGCTCGACGCCGCAAGCCTGAACCGGCTCCCAGGTTCGGTGATCATTCGAATGAACTGTAGGACCCGCGACCAACGCCGTCTGTCTCCAACCGAACAGCCCGAGCACCAGCCAGAAAATCACAAATCACAAATCACAAATCACAAATAGTCAATAACCCAATAGTCAATTCCCCAATAGTCAATTCCCCAATCCTCCATCTCACGCTACACTCCGATCAGTGCCCGCACGCCCCCCTTCCCGCCGTCCCGCC
>JANLHE010000251.1 GCA_024653875.1 Acidobacteriota bacterium | reverse complement strand
ATGAAAGACGCGGTGCAGGCGGCGTGGACGCTTCTGCGCTACGCGCGGTGGTCACCCCGCTGACCGGCCGGTGACTTCTTCATGACGCGCAGGGCCGCTGTTCTTGCCGCCGCGATCTACACGGCGATCACGATCGGCATGACGTGGCCGCTGGCGCTGGTGGCCGACAAGGAAATCGCCTGGGATCTGGGCGACCCCGTGTTCAACTCCTGGGTGTTGCTGTGGACCGGCGGACAGGTGCTGGCGTTCCTGGGCGGCGATTTCAGCGCGCTCGGCCGGTACTGGCACGGCAACATCTTCTATCCCGAACGCCTGACGGTGGCGTACTCCGAACACATCGCGCCCCAGATGCTGCAAGGGCTGCCGATCCTGGCCGCCACCGACAACATCGTGCTCACCTACAACCTGCTGTTCCTCTCGACGTTTGTGCTATCAGGCCTCGGGGCGTTCCTGCTGGTGCGCGAGCTGACACGGAGTCCACTCGCCGCGTTCGTCGCCGGACTTGCGTTTGCGTTTGCGCCCTACCGGCTGGCGCAGATGTCGCATCTGCAGGTGCTTTCGGCCCAATGGATGCCGTTTGTGCTGTACGGCTTCCGCCGATACTTCGAGACCGGACGCCGCGCACCCCTCATCGGAGGCGCCGCCGCCCTGGTGGCGCAGAACCTGTCGTGCGGGTATTACCTCCTGTTTTTCGGTCCCTTCGTCGGCTTGTATGCGGTGTACGAGATCGCGTCCCGCCGGTTGTGGGGTGACTGGCGCGTGTGGCGCACCTGGATCGTGACCGCCGCCGTCGTCGGCGTCTGCACGTGGCCATTTCTCTCGCCCTACCTCGAGGTGAGGGAAGGCGGCGAGATCGGCGTGCGCGACGCCGGCGAGATCGCCATGTTCGCCGCGGACACCCACGCGTTCGCGACGGCGCCGGGGTGGTCCCGGCTCTGGGGCGAACGCATGACGGGACTGGTGCGCCCGGAAGGTGAAGCGTTTCCGGGGCTGGTCATTGTCGCGCTCGCGCTGGTGGGCCTCGGCTGGGGCCTGCGCACGGCAATCAGCCGCGCGCGCGAGACCCACGGCGGCCCCGGTCCGCCGTGGCGGGAGTTCGCCACGGGCGTACTTGTTGTTCTCTGGCTGGCGCATCTCTACGGCGCGATCAGTTTCCTGGTGACGGGAGAGCTGGCCGTGCCGATCGACGGCGCGTGGGCCGCCTATCGTCAGGCGAGCGGCACGTTCATGAGGACACTGGCGCTATCGCTCGCGCTTGTCGCGGTGTCGCCATGGACCCGGCGCGTCCTGCGGGGCGCACCACGGTCGGCGCTGGGCTATTTCGCCGGCGCCGCGGTCCTCGCCGCGCTCCTCGCGATGGGACCGTCGATCTCAGCGGCGGGCCAGCCGATCAGTCCCGGCCCGTACGCGTGGCTTGTCAGTTTTGTCCCTGGATTTGATGGCGTGCGTGTGCCGGCCCGGTACCTGATGCTGGTCGCCCTGTTTCTCGCGGTGCTGGCTGGGTATGGCGCCGCCGCGCTGCTCCGCTGGTGGCCCCGCGCGGCCGTCGTGGCCCTGGCCGTGCTCAGCTGCGGCCTCCTGACCGAGTGGTGGCCGGGCCGATTCCCAACCAACGTGCGCCTGGCGGCGGAGGGACTCGAGGTCACACCTCGCACGCTCTACACGGGTGACCGGTTGCCACCGCTCTACAAGGTCATTCGCGACGGGGCGGAACCGGTGGTGCTTGTCGAGTTTCCCTTTGGCGCTCCTGCGTGGGATCTGCAGTCGGTGTTTTATGCCGGGTATCACCGGCGTCCATTGGTCAATGGGTACTCCGGCTTCTTTCCGGAAAGCTGGCAGACGCTGACCTACGCGTTCTCGCTGATTCCGACCGATTCGGATGCACCGTGGCGGGCCCTCGTCGACACCCGGGCGACGCACGTCCTGGTGCATGAGGCGGCCTACCCGGCCAGCCGGCAGCACCAGGTCACCGACTGGTTACGGACACATGGCGCCATCGAGGTCCTCAGCGACGGGACGGACAAGCTGTTCACACTGCGCTGAGAGCCTATACTGGGCGCATGCGCGCTGACCCACTTGCCTACCTCACCACCGAACTGAACACGCTCCGCGAACAGGGCCTCTACCGCTCCCTGCGCGTCCTGGACAGCCGCCAGCAGGCCACGTCGCGGTTCGACGGGCGAACGGTGGTCAACCTCTCGTCCAACAACTATCTGGGGCTTACCACGCACCCCAAGCTCGTCGAGGCGGCGATTCAGGCCATCCGGGACTTCGGCGTCGGGTCGGGGTCCGTGCGCACCATCGCCGGCACGATGGCGATCCACATGGAACTGGAACGCCGGCTGGCCGTCTTCAAGAAGACGGAAGCAGTGGTGGTCTTTCAATCAGGGTTCACGGCAAACGCGGGCACGGTCTCTTCGATCCTCACCAAGGATGACGTGGTGATTTCGGATGCGCTCAACCACGCCAGCATCATCGATGGCTGCCGCCTGAGCCGCGCCGCCATCAAGGTGTTCCCGCACAAGGATCTGGCGGCCGCGCGCACCGTCCTGCAGGAACTTCCGGCATCGCAGCGCAAGTTGCTGATTACCGACGGCGTCTTCAGCATGGACGGCGACCTGGGTCCGCTGCCCGGGCTGTGCGACCTGGCCGAAGAGTTCGGCTGCATCATGATGGTCGACGACGCCCATGCCAGCGGCGTGTTCGGCGCCAACGGCCGCGGAACCGTCGATCACTTCAAGATGCACGGCCGCGTGGACATCCAGGTGGGCACGTTGTCAAAAGCCGTCGGCGCGCTTGGTGGTTACGTGGCGGGCACCCGGGACTTCATCGAGTTCCTGTATCACCGCGCCCGCCCGTTCCTGTTCTCCACCTCGCACCCGCCCTCGGTGGCGGCCACGTGCATCGCGGCGCTGGACGTGTTGGAGCAGGAACCGGACATCATCGATCGGTTATGGGACAACACGCGGTTCTTCAAGGCCGGCCTGGTCGCGATGGGTTTTGACACGGGCGCGAGCGAGAGCCCGATCACGCCAGTGTTTGCCGGCGAGGGCAGCCGTGCCATGAAACTGTCCGACCGGCTGTTTGAGGAAGGCGTGTTCGCGCAGGGCATCGCGTTCCCCACCGTGGCGCGCGACAAAGCGCGCGTGCGCACGATCGTCACCGCCACGCACACGAAGGACGAGCTCCAGTTCGCCCTCGACGCGTTCGGCAAGGTCGGCAAGGAACTCGGGCTGATCTGATGGCGGAACGTCAGAAGCCCTCCGGGAACTTCTTCGACGAGTACACGCGCGGTTTCGACCGCACTGAATTCCAGCGCTTGTTCACGCGCGATACCGCGGACGCGTATCGCTACTTCTCCAGAGGCCTTGACCTCAAGGCGCTGGCCGCCGCTCCCTGGTACAAGCGGTGGCCCACGCACGCGCGCCTGTTCTTTGTCGCGTTCGCCATGCGTCTGTCGCCGGCGCGCCGCGTGCT
>JANLHE010000247.1 GCA_024653875.1 Acidobacteriota bacterium | reverse complement strand
TCGGCCCGCGTCCCGTGGCCACGAGCAGCTTCTCGACCGTGATCGACTCGGTCTTGCCGTCGGCCGTGACCATCTCGATGGCCACCGCGCCGTCCTTGACGGCGGCGGCCGTCACCTTGGTGCCGGTCTTCACCACGATGCCGCGCTTTTTGAACGCCTTCCGCAACTCGGCCGACACCGCTTCGTCTTCGTTCGGCACCAGGCGCGGCAGCAACTCGATGATCGTGATCTCGCTCCCGAAGCGGCGGTAAATCGACGCGAACTCCACGCCGACGGCGCCGCTGCCCATGATGGCCATCGACTTCGGCACGTCCGGCAGCGCGATCGCCTGGTCGCTGGTGATGATGTGCGTCGTGTCGATCTCGATGCCCGGCACGCTGCGCGCGTACGATCCCGTGGCGACGATGATCTCCCTGGCCTGCAGGGTGCGGGGCTCGGCGTCAGGCGAGGTCACGTGGACCTGGCCGCCGCCGCCCAGGCGCGCGGAGCCTTTGATCCACTCGATCTTGTTTTTCTTGAAGAGGAACTCGATGCCCTTGGTCAGGCCGGTGACCACCTTGGTGCGCCGCGCGTTGACGCGCGTCATGTCGATGGACGGCTTGGCGTCGCCCAGCACGAGCCCCCACTCCTTGGCATCCTGCGCGATCTTCAGGGCGTGGGCGTGTTCGAGCAGGGCCTTGGTGGGAATGCAGCCCCAATTCAGGCAGGTGCCGCCCAGCGAGGGCTGGCGTTCCACCACGGCGATCCTGAGACCCAGTTGCGCGGCGCGGATGGCCGCGACGTATCCGCCGGTGCCCGCGCCGATTACCACGATGTCGAATTCGTCAGCCACGAGGTACGTTAACAAAAAAAGACACCCATGGGCCAGCGTCACCGCTGGACCACGGGTGTCGGGTCTGGACCGGTCCGTTCCCCGCCGTCAGACGACGTGGGCCCTACTTGCGCGGGAGGACGGCGTCCTTCAACTGCTTGGCAATGCGGGCTTTGACCACGGTCTTGGCGGGAATCTTGATTGTCTCGCCTGTTGCCGGGTTGCGCCCGTCACGCGCCAGGCGATGCTGCACGACCAGCTTGCACATGCCGGGGACCGTGAACTCGCCTGTCCGCTTGAGCTCTTTCTCGGACAACACCAGCAACTCGTCAAAGAGATCCCGCACCACGGTTCGCTTCAAGTCGAACTTGTCAGCGAAGTGTGCGAACAACTCCATCTTGCCCATGCGCCGGGCGTCTGCCATTGGTCACTCCAATCTAAAGTTCCGGAAGCGGACTTCCGGTGAAGGCGGGCATCGTAGTCCGGCCCCCCCAGTCGGTGTCAACTGCTGCGTCTACAATACCAGCATGGCCGCACCACTCGAAACGTTCCCGAATCCGCGCCCCGAACGCGACTACGAAATTGACATCCGCTGCCCGGAATTCACGTCCATGTGTCCCAAGACGGGCTTGCCGGACTTCGGCGAGATCCGGATCCAGTATGTGCCAGGCCAGTCCTGTCTTGAACTGAAAGCCCTGAAATACTACATGCTCGACTATCGAAACCAGGGCATTTTTTACGAGGCGGCCACCAACAGGATCCTCGACGACCTGGTCCAGGCCTGCCGGCCCAGGCGCATGACGGTGACCGGGGCGTTCACCGCCCGCGGGGGCATCACGACGACCGTCGTGGTCACTTATCCCTGACGGTGCTGGCCGGCGCGACAGCGCGCGTCTGACGCCGCGCGTCTCTGCCCGCGCCGGGCCGGTGCGACCGGTCGCGCGCGCCGCGCGTCTGCGCCCGAGTTATAGTCCCTTCGCGTGCCCAACTACGGCTTTGTCATTGATCTGAAGAAGTGCATCGGCTGCCACGCCTGCACGATCGCCTGCAAGGCGGAACATGACATCCCGGTCGGCGTGAACCGCTGCTGGGTCAAAACGGTCGAGAAGGGCCGCTTCCCTGACGCGCAGCGCTTGTTCCTGCCGGTGTTGTGCAACCAGTGTGAGGACGCCCCGTGCATGGAGATCTGCCCGACGAGCGCGCTGTTCCGGCGCCGCGACGGCATCGTGGACTTGAACGGTGACGCGTGCATCGGCTGCAAGGCGTGCATGGCCGCGTGCCCCTACGACCAACTCTTCATCGATCCCAACACGCGCACGGCCGAGAAGTGCAACTTCTGTGCAAACCGGATCGAGAACCAGCTCCAGCCGGCGTGCGTCAGCGTCTGCCCCACCGAGTGCCGCATCTTCGGCGACCTCGACGATCCGGCGACCAGGATCGCGCAGATTGTCCAGCGCGAAGCCTTCTCGGTGCGCAAGCCCGAGAAGGGCACGGGCCCGAAGATTTTCTACCTGCAGGCGGACGAGAGCATCATGCAGCCGGAGATTGCCTCGCGGCCGTTCATCTTCAAGGAAGGCAACGTGCACCTGCGCCCCCTTGGCGCA
>JANLHE010000246.1 GCA_024653875.1 Acidobacteriota bacterium | reverse complement strand
CACCTGACCGCCATCGACAGCAGCGGCCGCCCGGTGACAGACCTTGCCGAGTCCGAGTTGCGCCTGACGGTCGGCACTGAGCCGCGGGAGATTCGGGTGCTCCGGTGGTTGGGCGCGGGGCGTCGCGAGTTGGTCGCGACGGACAAGAGCGCGTCTCCGGCGGCGATGAGTCTGCCGCTGCCATTCGGGTCCAATCGTGGCGAGGCCGAGAGCCACACGTGGTTCATCGTGGTCAACCACGAGTCCCTTCGGCCGGGCGACGGATACCAGGTCCTGCGGATGCTCGATCAGTTGGTGAGTCGTCTCCCGGCTCGAGACCGCGTGGGGCTGGCAACCATTCCACGGGGTCAGGCGCTGGTGGAGTTCACCACTGATCGGATCGCGATCCTGAAAGCGCTCGGGCAGATTTCAGGACAGCGCGCAGCCACACCCGCGCCGTCAGCGGGTGCCGGGCAGTGGGCCGGTGCCCCACCTTTGGCGTCTTGTGCGAAAGCCCACAGCCGCGCGGTGCTTGCCGATCTGGCGGCCATGCTTGACGCAACGGCTGATTCGCCAGGCCCCAAGACCGTGGTGTTTATCTCGGGAGAGGTGCCGCCCCTCGCCGACCCGGAGTGTTCGCGTGAGCGCGAACGCCTGATTCGTGCCGCGGAATCGAGTGGCGCGTTTCTGGTCGCGATTGAGCCCCATCAGTTTCAGATAGATGCGATGGTCAGGGGCGTTGACGCGTGGTCGGGGTTCGACAGTATCGGCAGGCCGAGTGCGGCGGTCAGTGAAAACCTGGCAGACGCCGCGGCAGCCACCGGCGGAGACTTGTATCGCGTGTCGGGTTCCGGCGAAGGGCTCCGCGATCGCCTCGAACGGATGCCCGAAGCCAGGTACGAGTTGTACTTCGACGCCAGGACTGAAGAGCGTACCGGCCAGCTGCGCGACCTCCGCGTGACGACCACCCGGCCCGGCGTGGAGATTCTGGCCCGCCAGCACTTCACGGCATCGGAGGTGAAGGCGGATGCCCCGAGTCCGACGGCGGAACAACTCATGGCCGGCGGCAGGCTTCACATGGACGTGCCGGTGCGTATGGCCGCATACCCATTCCGGAATGGCCGCTCGAAAGACATGAAGATCATGATTGTGGCCGAAGGAGACGTGGGCGGGTCTCCGCTGGCCGATATTCGATTCGCTCTGCTCGACACCAAACGCAAGATGGTAAGTGGATGGCAGGAGGCGCCCACCGGTTCCAATACGGTCGTGACCGCAACAGCCATCAAGCCGGGCCGCTACTACGCGCGCGCGGTGATGATGGCGGCCGACGGCCGGGCCGGCTCGGCTGAGTTTGAGTTCTCGACAGATCTGGCGGAGTGCCGCGGTGCGGCACTGAGCGGCATCATGACCGGTTCCGTTGTGAACGGCGCCTTCACGCCGTCGCTGCGCGTGGGCGATACGACCGATGCCTACCTCGAGGTCTATACCACCGCGTCTGGCGGCCGGCCTCCTCTGGTCACGCTGTCGGTCGACGGGCTGGAACCTGTCGCCGCACAGGTGACCCGCACCAGAGACCCCGATCGCTGGATCGTGGCGGCGACGCTGCCGTCAACGATCGCCTCGGGCGACCACGCCATTGTCGCCGCGGTGCTCGACGGCACAAAGGAAATGTGCCGGACGACGGGCGCGTTTCGCAAGGCCGGGGCCGGGCGCCCGTGAGTGCTTCGATCCGG
>JANLHE010000242.1 GCA_024653875.1 Acidobacteriota bacterium | reverse complement strand
GGCGCCACGCTGTTCGCCAGCGCCTGCTGGTCGGTGTTCGCGACGATGAACTCCACGCCCGTCAGGCCGGCTTTCACCATGCGGTTGACGGCATTGCTGCCGCCGCCCCCCACGCCGATCACCTTGATCCTGGCGCCGGTGCGGGTCTGGTCTTCGTCGAGCAGGATGCGAAGCGGGTCAGGCCTCTGGTCGTGCGGGGTGATTGGATTCATCGGGCAGTCTCCTCCTCGGCTCAGAAAAATTCTTTAAACAGCGTGCGCAGGCGGCCGGTCAACCGGCCTATCGTCCCGGCGCCTGCACGCGCCGGCTCGTACTGCAGATTGCGATGGGCATACATGACCAGCCCCACCGAGGTGGCGAACGCGGGGCTGTTGACGTGATCGGCCAATCCGCCGATGCCCTCAGACGCGCCGCGCCGCACCGGCATGTCGAAGATCTGTTCGGCGATTTCCACCATGCCTTCCAGCATGCTGCCGCCTCCCGTGAGGACAATGCCGGAGTGCAGGGACTTCTCGAACCCCGCCTTGCGAATTTCGTCCCAGAGCAGGTGGCAGATCTCCTCCGCGCGCGGCTGGAGGATCTCCGACACCACCCGGCGCGGCATCACGCGCGCGCGGCGCCCGGCGATGCTCGCCACCTCCATCGTCTCGTCCTCGGGCACGAGCGACGTCAGCGCGCAGCCGGCGCGGCGCTTGAGCTTCTCCGCCTCGGGAATCGGCATGCGCAGACCGACGGCGATGTCGTTCGTGAAGTGATCGCCGCCCACCGCCACCACGCCGGTGTGCCAGAGGCTGCCGCGCTCGAACACCGCGAAATCCGTGGTGCCGCCGCCGATGTCCACCACGGCCACGCCCAGTTCCTTCTCGTCGGCCGTCAGCACGGCTTCACTGGAGGCCAGCTGTTCGAGCACGGTGTCGCTCACCTCGACGCCCGCGCGATTGACGCACGCCACCATGTTCTGCATGGACGACGAGCTGCCGGTGACGACGTGGACGTTGACCTCGAGGCGGGAGCCCGTCATGCCGACCGGCACCGTGATGCCGTCCTGGTCGTCCACGACGAAGTCCTGCGGGAGGACGTGCAGGATCTCGCGGCCGGCCGGCAGGGCCACGGCGCGCGCGGCGTCGATGGCCCGCTTCACGTCTTCGCGCGTGATTTCACGGTTGCGGCCGGAGACCGCCACCACGCCCCGGCTGTTGAAGGCCTTGACGTGCGCGCCCGACAGGGCCAGGTGCACGGTGTCGATTTCCACGCCGGCCGTCAGCTCGGCTTCGTCGAGGGCCTTCTTGATGGCCTCGGCGGCCGAGTCGACGTTGTTCACCACCCCGCGCCGGATGCCCTTCGAGTCGGCCAGTCCTATCCCGATGATGTCGAGGGTCCCGTCGTCCATCATCTCGCCGACGATCGCGGACACCTTGGAGGTGCCCACGTCGAGTCCGACCAGGTAGCGTTCTTTTCGTGCCATCAACCGTCTCCCTACTGCCGGTGCGTCCGGTCCGTCCGATCCTTCACGACGACCCGCTGGCCAAATCGCAGGTCCACGTAGTCCACATCGGCCATGCGCTCCTCGAGCG
>JANLHE010000240.1 GCA_024653875.1 Acidobacteriota bacterium | reverse complement strand
TTGCTGCCGTCGCTCAGCATCCGCTGCGAAGAGGACGTGAAGGTCAGATTGAAGATCGCCGCGGCCTACCGGCACTGCACGGTTCAGGACCTGGTGCTCGAAGCGCTCGATGCCTGGTTCGCGCGTGAGCAGCCCCCGTAGACGTCTAGACGTCTGAACGCACAAAAAACACCCCCGCCATCGGCCTCGACCGGCGGGAGGGAGCCGGGAGACCAATGGCGGGGGTGGCGGAGAGGCTGGCCGCCGGGGGCAGCGGCCAGTCAGGAGGAGTGAGGGGCGCTACGGCGGTAGCTCGGTCCGCTCCTGTAGCGCCAGGTAGAGCAGGATCACGAAAGAGGCCAGCAGCCAGTCCACGGTGAGGCTCAGTCCATTCCTTTCCGGGCGTCGTTCGGGGGCGCGGTGATTCTCGGAAGCAACCCGTTCAGGACGCCGAGCCCGGCGCTGGCGATACCCAGCCAGGCGATCACCTGGCGACTCAGCCCGAGTGTGGCGGCGTCGCCGGCCTGGATCGCTCCCAGGATCGCCAGGAGCACCGTCACGCTGACGGCAAGGACGTACTGCGGTCGGTAGGTCACGATGGGTCTCCTCTCTCTAACACGTTCAGCAGGCTGTCTAACGTCACGGCCAGCTCGCGCAGGTCGCGCTCACCCAGCAGGCGGAACGCCTCTTTCGTCAGGCCACGGGCCCGGACGAGCCGCGTGTCGATATGCCACAGGCGACGCTGATCGTCCTCGCAGCGGTGGGCGTACCGGATGTTCTGGCACCGGTCACCACACGCGCAGCCGGGGACGCTGCTGCCCTCGATGGGTGGCACGAGCGAGATCACGACGGCTGCTTCCAGTCATCTTTGCCGGCCCGCTGGTAGCGCGTGAGCTGCTCTGCGAGTTCCGCCGCGCGGGCCTGTTCGTCCGCCAATTGCCTGCCCATCGCGTCCAGCGCGCCGCGGTAGGCGATGGCCGACTGTCGCCAGTCTGGAAAGGGAAAGTCCGATGGCGTCTCTCGCACGGGAACGGGTTCCTCAACCGGCGTCGGCTCCGGGTCCGGTAGGCCGACGAAGTAGTCGTGCGTCGATTCCAGCGTCCACAGGTGGACACCGTGGGTCGGATCGCTCAGGTCGCGGATGTAGTCGGTCAGCGGTCCATGCTCGACCATCGGCACAATGGGCCGCCACGGGAAATCGATCCCCAGCCGCTCCAACTCCTTCTGCCACTTCGCCACGCCGAGGTAGGGGTCCAGATTGGGATCGTCGGGCACATAGAGCTCCAGCACGTCCCCGTTCGTGCCGTCGATCCAGGCGCGCTTGGCGTCGTCGCTGGCGGCAGTCAGCATGCTGTTCGGCACCCACGTCATCAGCACCTTGCCTGCGAGCCGCTCCCCAGCAGCTTCCCAGAAGGCGGTGAGGTAAGCCTTGATCGCGTCCACGTCGTTGGGGCATGTCCAGAAGCCCGGCCAGCCCCACTCGGTATTGAGGTAGAAGTTGTCGAACTGGGCCGCAATTTGGCCGTGCAGCGTGCCCTCCGTCGCGGGATCGCCGGTGCCGCGCGGCACACACCAGCCATCGCAGGGGAGCCCGGTCGCTGCTTCGATCCTGGCCCGAAGCTCACCGTAGCCCTCCGGCGTGCGAGCCGTCAGCGTGTCGCCGAGCGTCCGATCGATGCCCGGGTCGCCCTGGCCGTTG
>JANLHE010000239.1 GCA_024653875.1 Acidobacteriota bacterium | reverse complement strand
CCTGCCGGCAGCTGCCGCCAGAGGCCGAGGCCGACGTAGGTCCAGGTGCCCTTGCCCAGTTGCGCCACGGTGAGCATGCCCTTCTTCTCGCCGGGATTGAACGCCCACGGATCGGTGGCGGCCAGGACGTCCGTGTAGCGCGGATCGTTGGCGCCGAAGAAGTAGAGGCCGCGTTCCTGCACCCAGCCTTCGAAGTCCGCGGCGGTGATGCGGTTGGGCCTGTTCATCTCCAGCGTGCCGTCTTCCAGCACGCGAATCGGCGCTTCCTCCACCGTCACGCGATTGCTGGTGATGCCGCCGGGATACGGCACATACGGGCTGCTGGGGGGCGCCGCGGTCGCGCCGCGGCCGCCGCGACCGCCGGCGCGACCGCCGCCGCCGGTGAACATGCCCGGGGGCGGACCGCCCTGGCCGGCGCCCAGCTGGTTCATCGCGGTCTTGTTGTACTGCACCACCAGGTGGCCGCCGTTGCGCGCGAAGTCAAACAGGCGCTGGTTGTAGGCGCGCAGGTCCGGGCGCTTTTCATAGGCGCGAATGCCCAGCACGATCGTCGAGTACTTCGACAGGTTGCCGAAGGCGATGTCATCGGCCGCCAGCATCGTCACCGTGGCGCCGAGCTGGCGGATCGCGTCCGGCACCTCGTCGCCGGTGCCCATCACGTAGCCGACCTGCAGGTTCGAGGGCATCGCGACGTCGATCATCTTGATCTTCGACGTGGCCGGATTGAAGAGGTGCCGCGCCTGGATGTGGTTGTACGCGATCACCTGATAGCCCTCGCGGAACGTCTCGTCCCCGCGCACGGCCACCGCGCGAACCTCGGCGTCACCGGGCGTGACCTGTGCCGGCGGCGTGACGAAGAACTGCGCCGTGACTTCTTCTTCCTCGACGGCAAACGTCAGGCTCGCCTCGGCCGGGGTCGCGGTCCATCCCGCCGGCGTCTCCAGGCGCACGCGCACGGTGGACCCCGTGGGCGCGTTGTTGAGCACCGAGACGCGGAACTCCTTCTTCTGCCCGCCGGCGGCCAGCGGCACCACCGCGATGTTCGGGGTGAGCTTCACCGAGATGTTGGGAACGATGTTGAGGACTTTCTGCTTCTCGCCGCCGACCCAGGGACCGTCGTAGCGGTAGTAGGCCGGGGACGTGCGCGTGCCCGTCGCGCCGCCAACGGTGTAGGTGACGGCCGCCGTCACGTCGGGCGGGCTCCACGGCAGCAGGTGGTGTTCGGGGATTTCGAGATCGTAGATGTCGCCGCCGACCTTCTCCACCTTGCCGGGCTTCCGCTTCCAGTAGGGCTGCGAGTACCGCGCGTCGGGGCCCACGGTGACGCTGTAGATCATCGTGGCGGCCTGGTTGTAGGCAATCGTCCCGGGCTGCCCCTGCGTGAGCGCCACGGTCCAGCCCTGCGGCACCTGGAGCGCCACGTCGTTCACGTCCATCGGCTCCGGGCCCGTGTTGAACACCTGCGCCATCACCTCGAACGTCTGCCCGCGCACGACGTTGCCGTCCGGCACCGTGACATGCACCACCATGCCTTGCGCCAGTTCCAGCGCGGTCAGGAAGTCGCGTTCCTTGCGATCGAGGCGCCACGCCAGTTCCGCCTTGGCATCGGCGGTCAGGGTGCTGCCGGCGACGGCCGCGCGCAGCGCGCGCACGTGGCCGAGACCCGCGACCAGATGGGGCAGGGTCTTGTGCGTGGCGCGCGCGTCGAACGCGTCGCGCGCGGTGTAGGCCGCGGCTTCGATTGCCGCCAGGGCGGCGTCCATCGTGGGGACCTTGGATTCCTGGCCGGCCGCGAACCGCGCCAGGCGGCGCAGCGACGTGTCGATGCCGTCGTACACGTCCTGCTCATCTCCGGCCACGCGGGGCTCGCTGTCATAGAGGGAATAGGACCCGCCCTGATCGCCGGGCCGCGTTTCCATCTGGCCCATGCCCTGGCAGAGGTGCGCGCGGCGCGCCAGCGTGCCCAGTTGCGCCCAGGACATCCCGAGGAGCGCATCGTAGTCGCCGGTGCTGATGCGCACGGGGACGAGACGCTGCGGCGGCGCGGCGCCGCCGCCGGGGTTGCCCGCGCCGGCTTGATAGATCTTGCGGGCCTGCCACGGGCGCAGGCCGGCCTTGATCTGTTCCGGGAACCGGGCCGGGTCCGCGGCCACCCGGAACGCCTCGTGCGCCAGCCGCGCGGATCCCATGTGGTGCTGGCCGCCCGCCTGTCCGTCGCGGTTCATCGTCAGGATGATGTCCGGCCGCGTCATGCGGATGGTCTTGACGACGTCGGCGAGGATGGCGTCCTTGCCCCATTTCTCGAAGGTCTCTTCGACCGAGAACGAGTAGCCGAATTCGTACGCGCGCGTGTGGTACTGATCCACGCCGTCATACCGGTGCACGTTGGCGAGTTCCTCGGAGCGCAGGATGCCGATCGCCTGGAAGAGCTCGGGGCCGATTTCATTCTGCCCGCCATCCCCGCGCGTCACCGTCAGCAGGGAGGTCTTGATCCCCCGGCCGCGATCGAGCGCCACGAGCACGCCGTTGTTTTCATCATCCGGGTGCGCGGTCACGTACAGGGCCGCGCCCTCGACCGGCAACTGGCGCAACGCCAGGCCCAGCCCCACCGGGCCCGTGTCGAAGGCCAGGGGCGTGACCTGCGTAGCCACCGGCGCGGTCGCCACAAACATCACCACCGCCAACGCAGCGGCTCCAACAGCGAAACGGATCAGACGCATGACGTACTCCTTGTTCCTGCAATCTCTCAATAGTCAATAATCAATAATCAATTTCATTTAGCAGCTGAATCGCCCACGGCACCGTGTAGGCCGTGGTCCAGCCGAAGACGCGCAGGCCGTTGGTGAACGACCAGATCGGCCGGCGCGCGGGCGGGGCTGTGGTACCTACGTTAGTGGCATTGGGGCGGAAGCGATTGGGATCGTCGGGGAAGTGGTCGGCCTTTTCGAGCGCCGCGAACAGGCCGGCCTGCGTCCAGGTCCCGTCGATCGGACGGGGGAGTGCATCCACCTGCAACGGTTCAAGGCGCCGGCGCATTTCGTCGACGAACGACACGTCGCCCGTCAGCCGGTAGCCCAGCACCAGGCTGTGG
>JANLHE010000234.1 GCA_024653875.1 Acidobacteriota bacterium | reverse complement strand
CGCCATCCAGGAGTTTGGCTTTCCGACCGACGCGCTGACACCTGATTCAGTCGTGGCGACCAGTTGCCTGATTCAGATGGGCACGCCGCCGGTCCAACTGCACATCATGAGCGCCATCGACGGCGTGGCGTGGGAGTCCGTGTGGGCGGGCCGGGAGGTGACGACACTCGACGGACGCGCGGTGGCGTTCATCGGGCGGCAGGAGTTCCTCGCGAACAAGCGCGCGGCCGGCCGGGCAGGAAATCCTGCCCGGCCTTGGTGTTTCGGCGGGGCTGAAGATCCGCGCCCTACGGGCTACTGACGGTTGTAGGAGATGCCGGCCGCCTGCGCCTGCGTAATGGCCACAACCATGGCGGGCACCACGGTCACGCCCGGCAGCAGGTGTGCCCGCAACTCCGTGCCGATCGCCGCCGCATCGCCTTTGCCGCGCGCCGCAAGTTCGAGCGTCCAGGCGCCGAGCGCGTTGTTGCACATCAGGAATTTGGCGCCCATCTTCTGGAGACTGGGGATTGACGACGCCACGATCGCGCCGCCCAACGGCGCCAGTGCCGGCACGCCCATCCCCTGCGAGAGCAGGTGCCCGTCGGCTTCGGTCGGGCTGTTGAACACGTTGCGTGTGTACCCGCGGCCGTTGGCGTCCTTCAGATTGAGCAGGTCGCCGACGCCGTATTTGGCCCAGATCGCGTCGTCAAAGCCCAGAGCGATGCTCGACCCCGGCCCGATGCCGTAAAAACTGCCGACCGCGCCCACCTGGCTCGGCTGCACCCCGTGCGCGCCGGTGTAGCCGCTGAAGTAGTTGAGGATGTGCAGGAGCGGCAGGCCGTTTTTGTGGGCGTTGAAGTCGAAGAAGCAGCGGTGCTGGCCGCGGACCTCCTTCAGCCAGTCGACCGGACCGGGCTGCGCCTGAGCGGCGTGGAGCCGCGCGAACGGCACGGCAGCTGCGGCTGCGGCGGCGACACCGCCAGCAAGGAAACGACGCCGGTTGGTATCGATGTGACGCACTGGACCTCCAGAGGTTGAAATGGGGAGGCCGCTATTTAGCGCCACGGGCAGCGCGATTGTCAAGGGCCGGCTGCTGTGCCAGCGACCTGTCCGGCTCTGTGCGAAAAAACACAGACGATGTTGCCCCCTGTTGTCAGCATGGAAGGCACCTGTCTGATCCACGAAATGATGTCTTCGCGAAGCTCGAGGAGCTGGAGTTTCATTCACGCGCCCTGGAGGGCTAGAGGCTCGTGACGACGTGGGCTCGTGCTGGCCCGAAAGGGTGGGCAACCGCCGGGACGGGAAGCGGCGCGCGCCGTTGACCTGCGCCCGGAAATCCGTGACTCTACAGCATGACCGATCTGCTCGCCGCCCGGTCGCTGATGGCGATGTCGCTCGGCTTCCATATCGTGTTCGCCGAGATCGGCGTCGCCATGCCCCTGATGATGGTGCTGGCGGAGTGGCGGTGGCTCCGCACCGGTGAGCCCGAGTACCTGGAGCTGGCGCGGCGGTGGGCCAGGGGCGTGGCCGTTCTCTTCGCCGTCGGCGCCGTCTCGGGCACGGTGCTCTCGTTCGAGCTCGGACTCCTCTGGCCCGGCTTCATGCAGTTCGCCGGAGCGATCGTCGGCGTCCCGTTCTCGCTCGAAGGGTTCGCCTTCTTCACCGAGGCGATCTTCCTCGGCATCTATCTCTACGGGTGGGAGCGGCTCTCGCCGCGCGCGCATCTGCTGGCCGGGATCGTCGTGGCGGTGAGCGGCGCCGCGTCGGCGGTGTTCGTGCTGATGGTCAACGCGTGGATGAACACCCCCACGGGCGTGACGATGGCCGCCGGAAAGATTGTCGCCGTGGATCCGGTGGCCGGCATGCTGAGCCCGGCCGCGTTCCCGCAGGCGCTGCACATGGTGCTTGCCGCCTACGCGTCCGTCGGTCTCGCGGTGGCGGGCGTGCACGCCTGGATGCTGCGGCGCGGCGCGACGCGCGGCCTTCACCGCCGGGCGCTCCTCCTGGCGCTCTGGGTGGGCGCGCCGGCCGCCCTGCTGCAGCCGCTCTCCGGCGACATCAGCGCCCGTCTCGTCGCCCAGACCCAGCCCGTGAAACTGGCTGCCCTCGAGGGGCAGTTCGTCACCGAGCGCGGTGCGCCGTTGCGCCTCGGCGGCTGGCCCGATGAGCAGGCGGCCACCACGCGGTTTGCGCTGGAGATTCCCCATGGCTTGTCGGTGCTGGCGTTTCACGAGTGGAACGCCGAGGTGAAGGGACTTGCCGCATTCCCCCGCGCCGACTGGCCGCCGGTGGCGCTCGTGCACGTGAGCTTCCAGGTCATGGCCGCCCTCGGGTCGGCCATGGCGCTGGTGGCGCTCTGGGCGGCGTGGGTGCTGTGGCGCAAGCACGAGATCGTCGATCGGCCATGGCTGTTGCGCGCGCTGGTGCTCGTCGCGCCATTCGGCTTCATCGCCACCGAAGTGGGGTGGATGGTCACGGAAGTCGGACGCCAGCCGTGGGTGGTGCAGGGACTGCTCCGCACCTCCGACGCCGTGACGCCGATGCCCGGGCTTATCGTGCCCCTCATCGTATTCACCCTTCTCTACGTCGTGCTGGGCGCCGTGGTCGTCGCGGTGATCGGCGCCATGGTGCGTGACACCGCCGTCGAACGTCCTCTCGACGCGCGCGCACCGCTCGGGACGGACGCGTGACCAGCGCGCTGTCCCCATTCGGCCTCCCCGAGCTGTTCGCCGGGATCATCGTCGGGGCGCTCAACGTGTACGTCCTCACGGGCGGCGCCGATTTCGGCGGCGGCGTCTGGGACCTGCTCACCAGCGGGCCGCGGCGCAACCAGCAGCGCCAGTTCATCGCACAGACCATCGGCCCCATCTGGGAAGCCAATCACGTCTGGCTCGTGCTCGTGGTGGTGCTCACGTTCACGGCGTTCCCCGCGGCGTTCGCCACGCTCGGCACCGTGCTTCACCTCCCACTGGCGGTGATGCTGGTGGGAATCGTCCTGCGCGGCGCGGCGTTCGTCTTCCGCAGCTACGGAAGCCGCTCGCCGGAACAGCGCCGCAACTGGGGGCGCACGTTCGCCGTGGCCAGTACGCTCACCCCGCTGTTGCTCGGCATCGTGATCGGCGCCATCTCCACCGGCGCGGTGGGCGCCGCGCAGGTACAGATAGGCGCGGCGACGTTTCGCGACGTCTTCGTGGCACCGTGGTGGTCGCCGTTCCCCATCGCAGTGGGCGTGCTGGCATTGGCGCTCTTCGCGATGCTCGCCGCCGTCTATCTCGCCTACGAGACGCACGACGAGGCGCTGCGCGAGGACTTCCGGCGGCGTGCGCTCGCCGCGGCCGCGGCCGTGTTCGTGGCGGCGTTCGGCGCGCTCGCCGTTTCGCAGCGCGATGCACCGATGATGCGGGCCGGGCTTCTCGGTTCGTCGTGGGCCCTTCCCCTGCAGGTCGCCACCGGCGCGTCGGCCGTCACCGCCATCGGCGCCTTGTGGTGGCGGCGCTACGCCGTGGCCCGGCTCGCCGCCGCCACGCAGCTGTCGCTGATTCTCTGGGGCTGGGCATTCGCCCAGTTCCCGTACGTGGTGCCGTCGAGCCTGACCATCCGCAACAGCGTCGCGCCGCGCGTGACGCTCGTGCTGGTGGCCTGGGCGCTCGCCGCGGGCGCCGTGCTGCTCATTCCGTCGCTCCTCTATCTTCGCCGGACCTTCGCGACGCACCGGGCGCGCTGACCCGCCGATCGGGCGTTGCCAACGCGACGCGATATCTTTCGGTTGACTCCCAACCAGGGCCCGCGCCAGGGCAGCGCGCCCTATCGTCTCGGCCAGCGGTCACGGTCGCCACCAC
>JANLHE010000230.1 GCA_024653875.1 Acidobacteriota bacterium | reverse complement strand
GAATGGACCGAAACAATACGTCACGGCTGGGGGCATGACCGCGACAGTCTAGTTCATCCTGCGTGCGCGGTGGCGTGCACTTTACCGGCGGCGAAGCGAGACACCAACCGCGACGGCCGCCGTCCACCCGCCTTCTTTGGACGGGTCGTTGAGCAGCGCTCGGCGACTGCAGGCTGACTTGCGCCACGGGCTGCCAGGGCCATTGACCCGGAGAACAGGGGGCGGGCTGCCGACCACGCCGACCCGCACGACGAGGATGGACAACGGCGCAACCTGCCCCCAGACGCCAAGGCGCGCATACCACAGCGCGACCAGCAGCATCGCGCCCAACATCGTGTCTTGGCGGCCTTGTTCCTTCATTGAAGAAACACTGAGGAACGACATTTCCAGCCCCACCGTGTACTCTCCACCGTGGAACTTCTGCATGTTGCGTGACGCGTTCTGGACCGCCGCATTCCTTCGCGACTTCGTGGCCGGTGAGCGCCCGACGCTGTTCAAGCGCCTCGCGGGTCAGCCTGTCGTGACCAGTCACGTGACCGCCGAGCCCGGGCGGCGGCCGGTGGCCTATGACCTGTACGTGGTTCCGAGCCGGCAACGTACGCCTCAGCCGGCACTGATCGTGGCGCACGGGTTCACGCCCGATGGCGCCAGGGATCCACGATTGCAGGCGCTCTGCGTGCGCCTGGCGCGTCTGGGGTGGCTCGTCATGGCGCCGCAATTTCCGCAGATGCGCCGCTACCAACTGGGGCTGGAGGACACCGACGACCTCCAGACCGCCGTGTGCGCCCTCACCCTGCGCCCGGACGTGACGGGCGGTCGCGTGGGGGTGCTCGCCTTCAGCTTTGGCGTGGCGCCGGTGGTGGTCGGCCTGACGCGCGAGTCGATCCGCGCCCGGACGAGCTTTGCCCTGATGTTTGGTGGCTGTTTCGACCTGCGGCACGCCATGAAGTACGCGCTGACAGGCGCATACGACCAGGCAGGCCTGTCCGGGCGCCTGCCGCTGCAGAGTGAAGGGGATGACCGCTGGAAGTTTCTCAAGGGGAACCTGCACCTCATTCCAGACTCGCCCACCCGGGATCAGTTCCTCCGCATGCTGGATGCGCGGATTGCCGACCCCTCGGCGCCGGCTGACCCGATGCAGTACTCCGAGGCAGAGCGTGTGTTCTTCGAGTTGATGGACAACCGCGACCCGGATCGGTTTGAGTCACTCTACGCGTCCGCGGCGCCGTATCTGGCCGAGTGGATCGGCGCCCTGTCACCGTGCACCGTGGCCGCCCGCATCACGACGCCGATGGTCATCGTCCACAGCGACACCGATCACAGGACGCACCACAGCGAGAGCCTGGCCCTGAGCCGCGCGATGCCGGGCGCGCCGCCACCCTTGTTGGCCATCGTGAACCTGTTCTCCCACGTGGATATCTCATTCCGCCGGCGGTCGATCGCCTCGTTCAGGCGTGAGGTGCTGCCAAGTGCCAGACTGATGTGGGCCGTCGTATTGAGGCTCGTACGGGAGTGCCGCCGGCCTCGACCGTGAAGTAAGCTCGTGTCCAGGAGCGCACACTATGAAACGGACTCTCGTCGCCTTGGCCGTTGTCGCTGCCGGCCTGACTCCCGGTACGCGCACGGTGGACGCACAGCCGACGGCAGGCATGGTCATGGTGACCGGCGCACGCCTGGTTGATCTTGGTTCGAACCCCGGCGTCAGTGACGCCGTCATTCTGATCAAAGACGGACGCGTTGTCCGGTCGGGCTCGCCCGCGACCGTGACGGTGCCCGAAGGCGCACGCATCGTGGACGTCGGCGGCCGGTTCGTCATGCCGGGACTTGTCTCCGCACACGTCCACATGTCGAACCTCGCACCCGTCGAGGCGCAGCTCGGCGTCTACGCGCGATACGGCATCACGACGGTGTTGAGTCTGGGCGGTGAGCCGGCATCTGCCTTTCAAGCGAGGGCCGCACAGGGCACGCCGCCGCTCGGACGCGCCCGGCTGTTTCTCGCCGGCGACATCATCACGTCGGCCACGCCCGACGCGGCGCGGGCCGACGTGGCCCGCGTCGCGGCATCCAGGCCGGACATGATCAAGATTCGCGTGGACGACAACCTGGGCACCGCGCAGAAGATGGCGCCCGAGGTGTTCCGCGCCGTGATCGAAGAAGCCCATCGCCACGGGCTGCGCGTGGCCGCGCACGTGTTTTACCTCGACGATGCGAAGGCGCTGCTGCGCGCGGGGGTGGACATGATTGCGCACTCGGTGCGGGATCGGGACATCGACGCGGAGTTCATCGCGCTGATGAAGGCCGGAAACATCCCCTACTGCCCGACGCTCACGCGCGAGCTGTCGACCTTCGTCTACGAATCCACCCCGGCGTTTTTAGAGGATCCGTTCTTCCTCCGGGAAGCGGATCCAACGGTGGTCGCGGGACTCAAAGAGCCGTCGCGCCAGGAGGCGATGGGGAAATCAAAGAGCGCGCAGGCGTACAAGGCGGCGCTCGTGGTGGCCGAACGCAACCTCAGGACGGCCGTCAATGCGGGACTGCTCGTGGTCATGGGCACGGACTCGGGTCCCTTCCCCGAGCGGTTCCAGGGATATTTCGAGCAGGTGGAACTGACGATGATGGCCGCCGCGGGCCTGACGCCGGCGCAGGTCCTTCGATCGGCAACGGTGGACGCCGCGCGTGCCATGAAACTGCCGGATGTGGGCACGCTCGCACCGGGCGCCTGGGCGGATTTCGTCGTGCTCGACAGGAATCCGCTCGAGAACGTGCGAAACACCCGGTCGATTCACTCGGTGTGGATTGCCGGAGGCGCGGTGCCGCCGGCGACGCGAAGGAGCCCGTCCTGATGTAGATTGACGGGATGGAACTGCGACATCTCCTCCCTGTTGGAACCCTCCTCGTTGCCGCCGCCTGTGGAGGCGCCGCCCCCCAGACCCTGGCCGACATGCCGAACCTGGACACCACCCGGGTGCTGGCGGACATCACGAGACTTTCGTCGGACGAGTTCCAGGGCCGCGCGCCCGGCTCCGAGGGCGAGCGTCTGACCGTGCAATACCTCACCGAGCAGTTCAAGGCCGCGGGCCTTGAGCCCGGCAACCCGGACGGGACCTGGGTGCAGAAGGTGCCGCTCGTCGGCATGCGGCCCGTGGTGACGTCGCCCTTCACCATCACGCAGGGCGGCAAGTCCCGCCAGATGAACGTGCTCGACGACATCGTGCCGTTCAGCCGGCGCGTCTCCGAAACCGTGGCGCTCGACAAGTCCGACGTCGTCTTTGTCGGCTACGGGATTCAGGCACCCGAATTTCAGTGGGACGACTACAAGGGCGTGGACGTGAAGGGCAAGACCATCCTCATGCTGGTCAACGACCCGCCGGTTCCCGGAAGCGGGCTTGACGGCCTGGACCCGGCCACCTTCGGCGGCAAGGCGATGACCTACTACGGCCGCTGGGTCTACAAGTTTGAAAAGGCCGCCGAGATGGGGGCGGCGGGCGTGCTGGTCATTCACGAAACCGGTCCCGCCGGCTATCCCTTCGGGGTGGCGCAGGGCATGGGGGGCGAACGGTTCAACCTCTCGACGCCCGACAAGAACATGGGCAAGTCCGCTGTCGAAGGCTGGATCTCGCTCGAGGCGGCCACCGGCATCTTCAAGGGCGCGGGCCTC
>JANLHE010000223.1 GCA_024653875.1 Acidobacteriota bacterium | reverse complement strand
GGCGCCGACTGGGCGCCGGACAAGATCGTCGGCCGCGACACCGTGGAAGCCCACGGCGGCAGGGTCATCCTGATGCCCGTCGAACAGGGCTGGTCCACCTCCTCGATTGTCGAGAAGATTCGGCGCGGCTGATGCTCCACCCGTCCGCATCGCTCGCTTTCCGATCGCTGCTGAAGTCTGCCGCCGCCCGCGCCGGCCTCACCCGATCGACCCCACGCCTGGCCGGTCTCGGCCCCGGGGCGATGGCGTTCCACGCCTCGGCGCTGGCACAGGACGGGCCGGTGGTTCTCGTCGTGCCCACCGACCCGGACGTGGAGCAGATGGTGGACGACGCGCGGTTCTTCCTGAGCGCGATGAAGGGCCTCTCCGATGTGCAGGCCGAACAGGCCGTCCTGCCCTTTCCCTCACAGGAAGTGGACCCGTACCGGGGACTGGCGCCGCACCTTGAAGTGGCTTCGGCCCGCGCGCGGGCGCTGACCGCGCTGGCCACGGGTACCGCCCAGCTCGTCATCGCGTCGGCGCGCGCCCTTCCGCCAAGACTTAGCGACCCGAGCCGGCTGGCCGCCGAGAGCCTGATTCTCAAACCCGGCGTCGA
Organism: Acidobacteriota bacterium; assembly: GCA_024653875.1. Lineage (GTDB taxonomy): Bacteria > Acidobacteriota > Vicinamibacteria > Vicinamibacterales > SCN-69-37 > SYFT01. The sequence continues at coordinate 2,206 of JANLHE010000223.1, read as the reverse complement.
GATCGCGCCACGCGATCTGGGTGAGCGGCTCGTCATCGGCGGCTTCACGCCCGAAGACCCCGTCGATCAACACGGCGAGTTCTACGTCCGCGGCGGCGTGGTGGACTTCTACCCCACGTCGGAAGCGCAGCCGATTCGCCTGGAGTTCATCGGCGACATCATCGAGTCGATCAGAAGCTACGACGCGGCCACGCAACGCTCACTGAAGTCACTCGGCGCCGTGACGCTGGCGCCGCAGCGCGAACTGCTGCCCAGGCACGGGCTGAAGCCCGTGCCCTCCGGACACGACGAGGACGCGAGAGCGTCCGATGGTAACGACGCGAGAGCGTCCGAACACGACGAAGGCGCGGGAGCGCCTGATGGCAACGACCGTACGGCCACGTTCATCGACTACGCCCGTCGCGCCGGCGCCACGCTCCTTGTCTACGAACTCGACGACGTGACGTCGAAGGGCCTGGGCCTCGAAGAACAGTGGCGCGCGAGCGCGGCTGACGCCCGCGTCCGCAACACGGCCGCGCCGCCGTACGAACACGTCGCGCTGGCGTGGGACGACCTTGCCGCCTGGCTTGAACGCGGCCGGCGAATCACGCAGCTCGCCCTGGAAGACACCACGGGCGAACTCCATGTGCCCTGCCAGCCGGTCATGGAATACCACGGCCGGCTTGGTGAATGGGTGGAAGAGATCCGGCGCGCCAGAGAACGCGGCGACACCGTCGTGTTCATCGCGGCCACGCCGGGCCGGGCGGAACGCACGATAGAACTGCTGGCCGACTACGAGGTCCGCGCCAGGGCGATCGGCGACAACGAAGATCTGGCGCGCGCCACCGTGCTTGTCACCACGGGCCGCCTGTCGCGCGGGTTCCACCTCCCCACCGGCAATCTTCTGCTCTTTGCCGAAACCGACCTCTTCGAAGAAGAACGCCGCGGCGGCGAACGCCGGAAGTCGGCCGCCCGTTCGTTTGTCTCGGACTTCCGCGACCTCAAGGTCGGCGACCTCGTGGTCCACGTCGACAACGGCATCGGCAAGTTCGTCGGCCTGAAGAAGATGGCCGTCGGGGCCAACGGCGAGGCGCAGGAGTTCATGGAACTTCACTACGCCGGTGAAGACAAACTGTTTGTCCCGCTGGACCGCCTCGATCTGGTGCAGAAGTACACCGGCGGCGCCGCGCCTACCCTCGACAAGCTGGGCGGCGTCACGTGGGAAAAAGCCAAGACCCGCGTGAAGAAGGCCATGCGCGACATGGCCGAAGAACTGCTCAAGCTCTACGCCGCCCGCAAGGCCGTGGTCGGACACGCGTTCACCGCCGACTCCCACTGGCAGCAGGAATTCGACGATGCGTTTGCGTACACGCTGACGCCTGACCAGCAGTCGGCCATCGCGGATATCTCCAGGGACATGGAGTCCACCATGCCGATGGACCGCCTGCTGTGCGGCGACGTCGGCTATGGCAAGACCGAAGTGGCGATGCGGGCCGCGTTCAAGGCGGTGATGGACGGCAAGCAGGTGGCCGTCCTCGCGCCCACCACCGTGCTGGCCTTCCAGCATGAGCGCACGCTGAAAGATCGATTCGCGGGCTTCCCCGTCCGTATCGAGATGGTCAGCCGGTTCCGCACGAAGACGGAAGTGCAGGAGGCGCTCGAGAAGCTCGCCAACGGGCAGGTCGACATCATCGTCGGCACACACCGGTTGCTGTCCAAGGACGTCGTGTTCCGCGACCTGGGCCTGCTTGTGGTCGACGAAGAACAACGCTTCGGCGTGGTACACAAGGAGAAGCTGAAACAGCTCCGGAAGAAGATCGACGTGTTGACCATGACCGCGACGCCGATTCCGCGGACGCTGAACATGTCGCTGGTGGGCATCAGGGACATGTCGGTGATCGAGACGCCGCCGCGCGACCGGCTGTCGATTCAAACCCATGTGGTCAAGTTCGATCAGGAGGTCATCACGCGCGCGATTCGGACGGAGGTCGAGCGCGGCGGCCAGGTGTACTTCGTGCACAACCGCGTGGAGTCGATCTTCTCGATCGCCAGCCTCATCCAGCGGCTGGTGCCCGAGGTGAAGATCGCCATCGGCCACGGGCAGATGGGCGACGGCGAACTTGAAAAGGTGATGGTGGACTTTGTCGCCCACACGTTCGACGTCCTGGTCTCCACCACGATTGTCGAGAACGGCCTCGACATCTCCAACGCCAACACCATCGTCATC
>JANLHE010000216.1 GCA_024653875.1 Acidobacteriota bacterium | reverse complement strand
CGCCTTGCTGATGCCGGTTTCTCCGCCGTGGAACTCCTGATGGTCGTGGCGGTCGTGGGCTCGCTGGCGGCGATCAGCGTGCCCCTGTCCGGCGGCATGATTGACGACATCCGGCTCCGCGGCGACGGGCAGGGCTTGTCAGGCACGCTCGCGCTCACCAAGATGACGGCCGCCGCGAAGTTCACGCGCGCGCGCCTCCTGGTGAATGTCGGCGCGGGGACCTATCGCATTGAAACCTGGCAGCGCACGGCCACGCCGGGATGGGTCGCTGAAGGCGGCGACCTCCGGCTGTCCGCGCAGGACCAGTTCGGCTTCGGCACGCTGGCCGCTCCGCCGCCCAACACCCAGGCGGCGCTGGCTCAGCCCGCGCCGTGCCTGGATGATGACGACGTCGTCATGACCGGCACCGCGTGCGTCATCTACAACTCGCGCGGCACGCCGGTGTCGCCCAGCGGCGCCCCGGTGACCACGCAGGTCGTGTATCTGCGCGGACCGTCAGGCGTCTTCGGCGTGGCGATCGGCGCGACCGGCCAACAGCAGGTCTGGCGCTCGAACGTCGTGGCAGGTGGTGTGTGGACCCAGCAGTGACCGTGCCCACCGATCAGGGCACGTCCCTGATCGAGACGGTTGTCGCCACGGCGCTGCTGCTGGTCGTCATCGGCGGCCTGGGCTCGATGGGCGTGATCGGCATGATGACGTCCGAGAACCAGGGACACCTGGCGGCCAGGACCACCGAGTACGCACAAGACAAGATGGAACAACTGCTGGTGCTGGCGTGGGGCGACGCGATCACCGACACGCGCGTCTTCCCGGCGGCGCCCGCCGGCGGCACCGGCCTCGCGGTCGGAGGCAGTGCCAACCCGGCCGCGCCGGTGGCCGGCTACGTGGACTACCTCGACAGGAGCGGCACGCTGGTGGTCGGTGCCGGCGGCGCCGAACCTGCCGACTGGTTCTACAAACGCGCCTGGGCCATCTCAAGTCCCGAGGCCAACCTCAAACAGATTGTGGTCGCCGTGACCGTGGAGTCGGCCCTGGGCCGCACGGCGCCGCCCGTCTCGACCGTGACGGCGCTCAAGACGTTCCCCTTCTAGTACCGGTACTGGGTCATGAAGATTTCCTTGTCGGAAGACGCCGGCTTCTCGCTTCCCGAGCTGCTGGTCTCCACCATCGTCCTTGGCGCAATCCTTGGCGTCGTCACCCAGCTGTTGCTGGTGACGACCAACGGTCAGCGGACGATGTGGAACCGGACGCAGATGCACAGCGGCGTGCGCGGCGCCATCGAGTTGCTGCAGCAGGAAGTGGGGCAGGCGGGGCTGGTGGCGCTGCCCGGGACCGTGACGCTTGGGGCGGACGTGGGGATCGGCGCGCAGACGGTGGCGGTGAGCTCCACGGCCGGCATGTTCGTGGGCGCGAAGCTCGTGGTGGGCACCGGCGACACGCAGGAGACCGTGGCCCTGACGGCCGTTGTTACTGCCGGCCATCAGGTGACGGCCACGTTCGTGCAGGCGCACCTCGCCGGCGCGCCGGTCGACATTGCCGGGGGATTCGCGCAAGGCATCGTGCCGCCGACGATGATGGATGGATCCACCGGCACGGTGCTGAAACTGTTCGGCGACGTGAACGGCGACGAGGCCATGGTGTATGTCGAGTACACGTGCGACACCGTGACCCGCCGGCTCTCCCGCAACATGGTCGCGTGGGACGCGGCGGCCAAGCCGGCGCTGACGCCGGCGCAGGCCCTGCTCGGCAACGTGGTGGCCAATCCCGGTGGGGCGCCGTGTTTCAGCTATCAGACGGAAGTCGTGGCGGGGGACACGTACGTGACCGCCGTCGCGATTACGCTGAGCGTGCAGACGCAGGAGATCGATCCCATGACCCGCCAGTTTCAGATCGAGACCAAGACGCTCCTGAACGTGTCGCCCCGCAACGTGTTTCACGCGTGGCAGATGGCGTCCATGCAGGAGACCAACCGGATCCAGCCGATGCCGCCCAGCATCCTGGCGTTGCTGCCGTCATGACCCGACCCTGTCGGATGCGGGTGCGCCCGCCGGCGCGTGGGCACGATGACGACGGCATCGCGATGGTGCTGGCGTTGCTGTTCATGCTGGCGCTGTCGTCGCTGGG
>JANLHE010000215.1 GCA_024653875.1 Acidobacteriota bacterium | reverse complement strand
GCCATCCGAGCAACTCGTCGGTCTCGATCGGGAAGAACCGCCATGCGGAATCGTGGCACCACTCGAGCTTGACCCCGTCCGCCCCCTTCGATACCCATGCGCGCCTGAACGAGGGCGTCCACAACTCCTGGCGGACGGCGTAGCCCGCCGCTTCCAGGGTGGCGACGTCAGCCGCGCTTGATCGCATCACGGCTTCTTCAGCGTCGTGGAAGACGTCAACGTCGGCGCTCCACCTCACCGGCTCGTGGGCGTTCAAGGCGATGCCACCGGCGACAAAGCTCTCGCGAGACCGGTTCGGCGCCAGCGTACGCAGCACTGCCGCTTGAAATGGTGTTACAGGCACAGCTCGATCTCGCGGGCGCGACGCCAGGCGGCCACGGACCCATGTTGCCTGAGCCGCCGAACGACCAGGGCCACATCCTCGTGCGTGGACAGCGGAGCATGAGGCGCGCGCGTCCAGACACACTCCGGGTGGTCGCGGATCGCGGCCCGTGCCAGCGCCACAGCGCGATCGAGCGCACGACCTGGCAACGCCGCCGTAAGCCCCATGTGGAGAGTATAGGACATGGTCGGCAACAGCGACGAGGTGCATCCGGGCGACGTCATCGCGAAGATCCCGCGCGAGACCACCAAGACCAAGGACATCACGGGTGGTCTGCCGCGCGTGGTCGAACTGTTCGGCTTTCAGCAAGTAGCCGCCGCGGTGCTACAGCCCGAGCACGGGCAGTCCGAAGGCGCGCGCAGCAAGACCGAGCGCGGCATCGTGCGTGGCAAGTACGACCGGACGCTCCATGCGGTCCCGCCAGACGAGCGCTGTCGCCAGATGGAGCGCGTCGAGCGTGCCGAGCGGGGAGGGCAGTGGCTCACCAGCCCGTGTGAGAATCGGCGCACGAAGCAGGACAAGGTCGATCGCTTCCAGCCAATCCCCCACGATTTCCAACCGTTCGGCTGCGACCTCCGGCGACAGTGCTCCAAGGCGATGCAGGCGATCGATGGTGCGCCGGCTTTCAACGGCAAGGAGTTCGCTCGAGACCAGTTGGTCCGCGTGCCGGATCTCCGCGAGGGCACCGGGTTCGCCCAGCACCACGCGCAGCAAGGCCGAAGTATCGACGTACAGCGTCACCGACGCGCCCGATCCTCCAGGAGCAGCGCGAGGCTGTTGGTGGCGGGGGTCGTCGGACGTGGCTGTGCGAGATCCACGGCTCGTCGAGAGGCTCTGCGTACTTCAAGCGGACCGGCCTCGACGGGAACCAGCCGGGCAATTGGTGAGTCCCGGTCGAGCACGGTGAGGGTTCGCCCCTTGCGAACGGCCCGGAGGTGTTCGCTCAGGTGCGCCTTCAGATCCGCAATGCCCACTGTCTTCATGACCATATTCTAGTCATGACGAGTCATGTATGTCCAGCCACCACGCCCGCCGTCTCGAGCGCGCCGAGGCATGCGCCAACGCCGAGGCGACCGGATTGCTGGCGTCGCGCTACCAGCCCGCGTAGGGCTACGGCGCGGGCTCACTCCCTGAGCAGGTTGGCGATGTCGATCCGTGTGGCCCGGAGGGCCGGTCGCACGGAGACGAGCAGCGCGAGCGCCAGGATGGCCAGCGTGGCAACGACGATGGCGGGAATGTCAAACGGTTCGGTCCGGTAGAGGAGCGCCTCGACTGTTGACGACGCCAGCCACGTCAGTGCGAGACCTCCGGCCAGTCCCAAGCCAATGAGCCACGTGGTCTCTTTGAGAACCAGGCCGCCGAGATGGCCGGCCGTGGCGCCGAGTGCGGCCCGAACGCCCAGCTCCCGTTCGCGCGCCTTGGCCATCGTCTCCGCAATCACGTACGTCCCCAGCAGGGTGAGGATCAGCGCGACGGTGGCCAGCGCCCCGAGCACGGCGGCGCCAAAACGCTGCGGGGCCATCTGACGCGCCACCGTCTCGGCCAGTGTCACCGGCGGCGGCAGGGTGATGCGTGGATCGATCTGTTCGACGATGCGATGAATCTCGCCCGTGATGACGTCGCTGCCGGCGCGGGATCGCACATGCAGCACACGGCCCAGTGACGGCGGCCGTTGGCGCAGCGTGTAATACAGGGCAAGCGGCTCAAGCACGTTGACGTTGGTGACCAGATCAGGCACCACTCCGACAACGCGGAGCACCGCCGGTGGCTGACCACGCCGGTGTGAGCTTTCGGTAATCGTCATGCCGATGGGGTCGCCGCCGTTGGCCATGTATCGGCCGAGCGATTCGCTCACGATGCCCACCAGCTCCGAGGAGGATGTGTCGGCCGGGGAAAAGTCGCGCCCTCGAAGGATGCCAAGGCCCATCGTCGAAAAATACCGATCGTCCACGTGGATATAGGGGAGGAAGGAGGGGATGTCACGCACCTCTCCGTTGAACGTGACCTTGCCACCTCCACCCATGCCGCCGGCACCGACACGGTAGGCGACCGACGTCACAGCTGGATGTGCTGCGAGGCGCTCGGCCACCTCATCGAAGAACGGCCCGGCGTTGTCCGCGGTGTAGCCGAGGTCTCGCACGCCGATGGAGGCGGTCAGCACCTCCGCGGGCGCGTAGGCGGCGTTAAGACCAAGGGCGGTCGTGACACTTCTGACAAAGAGGCCTGTGCCGACCAGGAGCACCGTGGTGACGGCTACCTGCGTCACGATGAGCGCCTGACGTGTGCGCCTCCGGCTGAGGCGAGGCGTGGCGCCGGCGCGCCCGCGCAGCACGTCCGCCACACTGCCTCCGACGCCCACGAGACCGGCCACCAGACCAATCAGCGCAGTTGAGAGAAACGCGAGCGCGGTACCGACAAGAAACACTCTGGCGTCAACGGTCAAAGCGAGCAGGTTAACGCTGATGCGGCCAGGGAGCTCAAACGTCCTGGCTGCGCCGAGAAGCAGGAGCGTCAGCGGTGCCGCGAGCGTCAGGCCGGCGATCGACAAGAGCACACTCTCGGCGAGGACGCCGCGCACGAGGCGCCATTTGGTGGCGCCCAAGGCGAGGCACATCGCCAGTTCATCGCGGCGGCTCTCCGACCGGATCAGCACCAGCAGGCCGACGGTCAAGCTGCCGATGAGCAGCAGCAGGCCAACCGTGACTGCAAGCAGGCGTGTAAACCGCAGCATATTGGGACGGGTCGCGTCGGGCAGCGCCGCATCGGCCAGCGACTGCACTTCAAAGACGCCGCGTCGTTCGGCAGGCAGCGCGGCCAGGGCCGCCGCAACCTGCTCGCGGGTTCGCCCGGCCGGCAGGCGGCCGACCACGCTGAAGAATGACACGGGCGAGGTTCCCGGAATACCGATGTGCAGGTAGTCCATGTTGCGATTGATCACGTCATAGATGGTCTGCGCGGGCAGAAACAGCGCCGGAGCATCAACCACGTTGAGGCCCCTGAAGCCGGCAGGGGCCACGCCGACGATTGTCGCCGTCTGATTGCCGGTGCGGATCGTCTTGCCGAGGACACTCGGGTCCGCCTGAAATTCCGTCTGCCAGTACCGGTGAGTCAGCACGGCGAGCACCGGGGCACCGGCCTTGTCATCCTCGGTGGAGAATCCACGTCCGTGGATGATGCGTACGCCGAGTGTGTCGAAGAAGTTCGCGGTCACAAACGCCACGTCCTTCGCCACGGGCCGCGCCGGATCTCCGATCAGAAGTGGGTTGCGGCCGATTGCAGCCACGGAATCAAACACGGTGGAGGCTCGGAGAGGTTCCAGCCGTGAGAACAACATGTGCGCGGACAATGCACCGCGGCTGCCGTCGCGCGTGGGGTAGCGTTCGCGCACCACAAGCAGGCGGTCGGGATTGGTCGCCTGCACGGGCGTCAGCAACACCGAATCAATCAGCACCCAGGTGGCGAGTGCCGCCGCAAATGCCGTCGCGAGCGTCACGATCGATGCACCAGATGCGCCTGGCTGACGACGGAGGCGACGCGCGGCGAGCCGGAGTTCCGGGAGTTGGAAGGACGGCATGCGAAACCTCCGTGATGAGTCTGGGTACTGACCGGTGCGATAGACGCGGGACACGTCGCGGCATTCGCGGACGAGCCACCACGCCGCGAGCAACAGCCCGTGGCTGCGTGTTCGACGGGCGTGATCCTCCATCAGGTCGCCGAGCGTCGTGCGATGTTGAAGTGGGGGCAGACTGCGGGCGAGGCGCTTGTCGACCCACCGCCAGAGCAGGCCGGTCATGCGAGTTTGCCCAACGCCCCTTCGAGGCCACGGTGCATGCGGGCGACCAGTGTCAAGGAGGACCGCAGCGCCGCGGTCCCGTCCGGGGTCAGGGTGAAATACCGTCGCGGCCGGAGGCCCCTGGCGCTGGTCCCGTCCCGTAGCGTCGAGCGCAGCAACCCCTTCTCTTCGAGGCGATCGAGGGTGATATACACGGCGCCCCGCGACGCTGGACGCCCCGACCGCGCCTCAAGGTCGTCACGGATGGCCGATCCAAACGCCTCGTCGCCCACATGCAGCACGGCCATGAGGACGATGACTTCGAACTCGCCAAGGGACGGCAGCTTACCCATAGGGCCTACAATGTAGACGGAGAGCGCCAGCGCGTCAAGTCGCGCGTCGTGGGACTCTGAGGTGCGTCACGGTTCTTGCCACCTCAGCCAGGACGCCTACCGGATCATGTCCGGCTCCATGACCCGCTCCACCACCTGTCCTCCCACGACGCTGACGTGGTACACCTTCGCGCCCGCGCGGGTGGCGACGACGCGCGTGACCGTGTTGTCTTCGAAGAAAATGCCGGCGTCGTTGTCGCAGGCGTAGCCGGGTTTCATCTGGCCGGACCCGATGAGCTTCTGATAGAGCGGCCGGCGGCCGGGCTCCGCGTCGTAGTGCGGCGAGTGGCTCCCCTTGATGAATCCCAGTCCCTGCACCGTGGTCAGTGCCGTCGGCCGCGAGTCGGTCGTGCCTTCTTCGAACCAGCACAACGAGCCCGCGCTCGCGCCGCCGAGCACGATGCCGCGGTCCCAGGCCTGGCGCAGCACGGCGTCGATGCCCTGCGCCTTCCAGATGGCTTGCTGGTTCAGCGTGTTGCCGCCGGAACAGACGATGCCGTCCACCGAGAGGAAGACCTCCTCCCAGCTGCGCGCCTGGCGGGTGCTGGCGATGAAGCTCTCCTGGACCGAAGGCTCGACGTTGAGCGGGGCGCAGTTGCGAAACCACGCGATGATGCCGGCGGGCCCGTCGGCGGACGCGGTCGGCAGGTAACAGAGTTTCGGCCGCGGCTTGCCGGTGAGCTCCGCCATGTAGCGGATGAACGCGGTGCCGAAGCCGCCGCCGGCGATGAGGATCTTGCGCGTGGCGAGGTCGAGCCCGAAGGCCGATGCCGCCCGGCCTGCCGCGAGCCCAGCGGCCCCCAGGACTGACGTGATCAGGAACTCGCGTCGCTTCATCACTCCTCCTTCGCTCGATTGCCTGGCAAGACAATACTCCGTCATTCAGACCGGACGGATGTCGGTCTTCGAAAAGTCCTCACCGACAAAGAGCAACGTGTCGCGCGCGGTCTGCGCCGTCGCGTAGGCCAGGCAGTCGCCGTAGTTCAACGCGGCGGCGTGGCGGCCGCGACCGAAGCGCCGGAATGCGTCCATCGCCACAGGCCATTCAGTCTCTCCGAAGGGCACGATGGTCACGTTCAGTTCCCGGACCAGCCCCTCGACCGATTCCGCGCTCCGTGCCCCTCCGCGGCCTGCGAAGACCATGCCCGTTTCCACAAGCGTGGGCGCCCCCACGCGCACATGATCGGCCGTCAGGATGCGATCCACCAGGTCCATGTACCCCGGCTCCGCGAACAGAATCGCGACCAGCGCCGACGAGTCGAGCGTCATACGCCCTCCGGTCCGTAACCCAGGATGGCGTCTTCCTCGGATCGAGCGAGCACGCGGCCCTTCTCCTTCCTGGGGATGCCGGTCCAGACCCGCTTCTTCAGAAACGCAAGCACCGTGGCTCGCCGGTCCGATACGGGTGCCGCGACCAGGCGCCGTTTGCGGTCCTCAAGTGCCTTGCGAATGGCCTCGGTCTTCGACTCGCCGGTCAGGAGCGCGACCTCGCCGGCGAGCCGCTCGACGGCAGGATTCTTGATGTTCAGTGCCATGGTTACACCATGGTATATCACAATGGTGTAATGGTGTAATCTGCCGCCTGGACCTGGCCGGCCGGATCCCGCTCGACACCGGCGGTCGTGATGACGACAGGTTCGATGGCGCCCGACGCGGTGAACCGCAGTTCGTCGATGCACACCACGCGCGCGTTGCGATCGGTCTGTCCCAGCGGGCGGCGATGATAGACGATGTAGTACCTGCCGGAGCGGGGCGACCGCAGCACCGAATGATGGCCGGCGCCGGTGGCCACCGCGGGATCCTGTTGCAGGATGCGGCCGGCACGCGCAAAGGGGCCGAGGGGTGACGAGGCAACCGCATACGCGACCGCGTAATTGGGCCCCGTCCAGCCGCCTTCCGACCACATGAAGTAGTACTTCCCGTCTTTGACGAGCATCCACGAGCCTTCCACGTAGCCCTGCGGCGTGATCTCCTTGAACGTCGTGCCGTCATCGAACGGGCGGAGTGCCGACAGGTCCGGTGCCAGGCGCACGATGTTGCAGTGCCGCCAGCCGCCATACGTCAGGTAGATGGTGCCGTCGCCATCCTCGAAGACGAACGGATCGATCGGCTGCGCGCCGTTGTGGAACGTGTCGATGAGCGGGCGGCCGAGGACATCCTCGAATGGCCCCTCGGGCCGGCGCGAACGCGCGACGCCGAGCCCACCGGGCTGCGAGTCGTTCTGGATGTCGTTGGCGCTGAAGATGAGGTAGTACCACGCGCCCGTGTGGAGGATGGTCGGCGCCCACATCGCGCGCCGCGCCCAGCGGACGTTGGCCGCCTCCAGAATTCGCGGGTGCTTCGTCCACGTGATCAGATCGGGCGACGAGAACGCGTCCAGGTGCAACTGCCGATCGTACGGTGCCGAGTACGTCGGATAGATCCAGTACGTCGGCTTCCCGTCACCGCCCGGTCCGGTGGGAAAGACCCGCGATTCCGGATCGGCATACCAGCCCTCGACGATGGGATTGGCCCGGCGCGCGACGGGTTGCCGCGGCCAGGCCGGCAGGGCCGTGCCCAATCCCGTGAGCAGTGAGGCTCGCGCAAAGTCGCGACGGCTGATCAACACAGCGATAGGATACGCGCTGGAGCCACCCCATGCGCGCAAACGCCTCGGTGGACGCCGGCCGCAGCAAGGAGTCAGCGCGCGGCGTCTTCGATGACGACCGCTTCGCCGTAGGCGAGAATCTCCGACGCGGATCCCATGATGTAGGAGGTCGAGAAGGCGACGTTGATGACGGCGTTGGCGCCGCGCTCGGCCGCCTGCGCGACCATGCGCGCGATCGCCTGCTCGCGCGCTTCAGCCATCAACTTCGTGTATTCGCCTATCTCGCCGCCCACCAGGTTCTTGAACAACGCGAGAATGTCCTTGCCGACATGCCGGGCGCGGATCGTGTTGCCATGGACGAGGCCGTACGTCCGCACCACGGTCTTGCCGACGATGGTGGCGCCAGGGGTCAGGGTCATCGAGTCACTCCTTTATCGTACGGATCCGCGCGTTTCACCGTCAGTTGCTCCCGGACAACCGAGACCACGAGCAGGAGGCCGCCGAGCAGTGCCGTCACCGTCGCGATCCGGACCGCAACCGGCATGCTCTCGTCCTCCCAGATCGAGCTGAACCAGGCCGGCACGGCTTCCCACAGTGCCCATCCGGAGAGGACGAGCGCGCCGCCGAGCACCAGCAACCAGGCGACCTTTCGTTCCGTGCGGTTGTAGACGTTCCCCCAATAGCGATCCCATGTTTCCACGGCAGGCTCCCTCCATGTCATCGTCTGCGTGACCGACCTGACCCTCGTCAGCCGATCCCATTCCTCGCGCACCGCAGGTGCGCGCGCCGCGAGGGCCTCCAGTTCACGCCGGTCGTCCGGCGTCAGTTCGTCGTCAATGGCCGCCATCAGGAGCACCCGGGCGCGGTCGTCGATCATGGCTCCTCCAGCACGCGCGCCAGCCGGTGGCGCGCCGAATACAAGCGGGACATCACGGTACCCAGCGGACAGTCCATCCGTTCGGCAATCTGGCGGTACTTCAGTCCCGCAAACTCCTTCAGCACCAGCGCCTCCCGTTCGTCGTCGCTTAACTGCGCCAGCGCGTGAGCCACACGACGACGGGCTTCGTTCTGTTCCGCCAGGCGGTCGGGCGCCACCGCGCTGGTCGCCGCCAGCGACTCGAGCCAGGGGCCCGCTTCGTCCAGACGAATCCTCTCCGTGCGCCGGTTGCGCCGCCAGTTCAAGCAGAGCCGCCGGAGAATTGTGTAGTACCACGCAAAGAACGGCCGGTCCGGGTCGATCGCTTTCCGCGCGTGAAACGCACGCGCAAACGCATCCTGCGACAGATCCAGCGCGTCCTCACGCGACCCCACAAATCCCAGTGCCGAGAAGTAGGCCTGGCGCATGTAGCGCGTCACCAGAAGTCCGAAGGCCTCGGTGTCGCCCGACTGTGCCCGCAGGATCAACGACGCGTCGCTGTCTGTATCCACGTGGCGATATCTTCGAGCAACCCCGGCACGAACACTTTCTCGAGCGTCGCGTATTCGGTGACCAATCCGGTCTTTGCGCGCTGGAAGAGCCGCATCGGCCCTTCGTTCAACTCGGGCAGCACCTGGATGTCGAGCCCGCCAAACGCGGCGTACGCCGGCACCGAGACCTTCCGCAATGCGTCTGCCGGGTCGAACGCCACGAAGTACTTCATCCACGGCAACCAAATCTGCGCAAGATGAGGCCGGTAGGTCTTTTCAACCCAGGCGGGGATGTCGCCCACCATCGCGCGATGCGCCGCTTCGATCTTCGCCACCGCCTCGTCGCCGGCGCCCATGGCCCTGGCGCCTTCCGAGTGGCCGATCAAGCCAATCCGCGCCGGGTCGATGTCGGGCATCGCGGCCAGTCGGGCAATGCCCGCCAGGGCGTCGTCGGCAAAGTCGGCCGTGGTCGATGTCGCGATTCGCCCGGTGGATTCACCCACGCCGCGGTCGTCGTACCGATACACGGCGATGCCGTGTCGAGTGAGATGGTCGGCCAGCACGCCAAAGACTTTGAACCCGAAGATGTCCTTGTCGCGATTCTGGCCTCCACTGCCGGTGATGAGCACGACGGCCGGGAACGGGCCGGGCCCCGGGGGCATCGTCAACGTGCCCGACAGGGTGACGGCCCCGTTCGTGACGCTCAGGGGTTCCGACCGGTAGGGCACCGGCGTCTGGGAGGCGG
>JANLHE010000211.1 GCA_024653875.1 Acidobacteriota bacterium | reverse complement strand
TCGCCGGCCCGTCGATCAACAGGTAGAACATCGTGTAGAGCAACACGACGGCGTAAAACAGGAAGACGGCGGTGGCGCGGGTGGTGGACGACAGGGTCTCCATCACAAAGGTGCCCATGCCCTCGAGCACCGCGGTGGACTTCGTGATGATGTAACCGCGGTACGGCCGGATGAACGAGTAGCCGGGCAGGGGCTGCAACCGGCGCTCGAACTCGCCCGGTTCGTCGACCAGGCGCTGCAGCCGCGGCAGCGTGGTCTGGTTGAGGCTCGCCACCTCGTTCGCCACGGCGCCCGCGATCGTCAGCACCGGCACGAACACGATGACGAGCAGCAGGGCCAGGGTGACGAGCGCGCCGGGCACCTGCCGGCCGCCGAACAGCCGAACCACACGAAGGTGCGCCGGGTGCACCACCCCCGCGAACAGGGCGGCCAGGATGATGACCAGCAGGAAGTCGCGGACCATCACCACGAACGCCGCGGTAATCGCGACGACGAGGAACACCAGGAACGCGTGGTGGAAGCGAGTCCCCGTCATAGGCGCGAGAGACTAGTGCGTCAGTCAGCCCTTCAGTGGATTCCGCCCCTGGATGACGCGGAGCAGGACGACCACGATGGCGATCACGAGCAGGAGGTGAATCAGGCCGCCCCCGGTCGACGTGGCAAAACCCAGCAGCCAGAGAATGACGAGCACGACGACGATAGTTGAAAGCATGGTGACCTCTCCACAATCCTAGGCAGGCTGGTAAATCCAGTCTGTCTTGTTCTGAACACCAGATAGGGCGCGACGGAGGGCATGGGCTTTAGCCCGTGCCGCACGCCCCGGGCTGAAGCCCGGGGCCTCCGTACGACTCACGCAAGTCCAAGCCGCGCTAGGCGCGCTTCTTCCCGGCCACCAACAGGGCAATGCCGGCCGCCACGGCCACGACGCCGACGATTGGCGGCAACGGCAAGGTCTTCTCCTGGTCGGCGGTCGCGTGGATGGGGCCCATGTCGATCACGGTCTCGCGTTGGGTGTAGGTGACGCCCTGGTAGATGAGTGCGAGCAGGCCGAGCACGACGAGAACGATTCCAATGCTTTTCATATCAAGGCTCCGGGGTGAGGTTAGTGCGTGCGGACAGATCGCGTTTGGTTCGAGTTGAAGAGTTGATCGATGAGGCCGGTCTCCAGGCTCACGTTGCGCAGCAGCATGTGGGCGATGAACCGGTCGGACATATCGCGCTGCTGGTGCAGCAGGGCCAGCATCCCGGCCCTGGGAATCGCGAGCACGCGGCTGAGCGAGATGGCGGTGGCCGACCCGGTCCGGGCGGGCGGTTCCGCCATCGCCCCTTCGCCGAAGAATTCATCCGGACCGAGCACGGCCACGACCGCCTCCCGGCCTTCCGGGGACACGACCGACAGCTTGATTCCGCCGTCCAGGATGTACAGCACACAGTCCGCAGGGTCGCCCTGTGCGTAGATCGCGTCTCCCGGCTGGTGGTCCTCTGTGGTGGTGACAATTCCCGCGGCGGCCAGCGCCGCACGGACGTTCCGCTTCGGCTTCCGTGTGATCACCCTCCGAGCATAGAGTCGACGCCACGGCAAGACTGTTCACTCCGGCACAGCGGCTGGAGCGGGCGCTCAGTTCGCGAACGCGGCGATCCCGGTTTGCGCGCGGCCGAGGATCAGCGCGTGGATGTCGTGGGTGCCCTCGTAGGTGTTCACCACCTCGAGGTTCACGAGGTGCCGGATCACGCCGAATTCATCGGTGATGCCGTTGCCGCCCATCATGTCGCGGGCCATGCGCGCGATGTCCAGCGCCTTGCCGCACGAGTTGCGCTTGAGCAGCGACGTGATTTCGACGGCCGCGCCGCCCGCTTCCTTCATCCGGCCCAGGCGCAGGCACCCCTGCAGCCCGAGCGCGATCTCGGTCTGCATGTCGGCGAGCTTCTTCTGGATCAGCTGATTCGCGGCCAGCGGCCGGCCGAACTGCTTGCGCTCGAGCACGTACGATCGCGCGCGCAGCCAGCAATCTTCCGCCGCCCCGAGGGCGCCCCACGCAATCCCGTACCGCGCGCTGTCCAGGCAGGTGAACGGCCCCTTGAGGCCCTTCACGTCCGGAAACGCGTTCTCGTCGGGACAGAACACGTTGTCCATCACGATCTCGCCGGTGATGCTGGTGCGCAGGCCGACCTTGCCGTGAATGGGCGGCGCGGTCAGCCCGTTCATGCCCTTCTCGACCACGAATCCCCGAATCTCGTCCGCGTCGTCTTTCGCCCAGACAATGAAGACGTCGGCGATGGGACTGTTGGTGATCCAGGACTTGGTGCCGGTGATCTGGTAGCCGCCGTCGACCTTCCGGGCGCGGGTGGTCATGCCGCCCGGATCGGAACCGTGATTCGGCTCGGTCAGGCCAAAACATCCGATCCACTCGCCGGTGGCCAGCTTTGGAAGGTACTTCTGCTTCTGGGCTTCGGTGCCGAACTCGTTGATGGGCACCATCACGAGGGACCCCTGCACGCTCATCATGGAGCGGAAGCCCGAGTCGATCCGCTCGATCTCGCGCGCCACCACGCCGTACGCCACATACCCCAGGCCCGCGCCGCCGTACGCCTCGGGAATGACGATACCGAGCATGTCGAGCGCGCCGAGCTCGCGGAAGATGGAGACGTCGGTGCCCTCGTGCCGGAACATCTCGAGCACGCGGGGTGCCAGCTTGTCCTTGCAGTACGCGCGCGCCGTGTCGCGGATCATGCGCTCGTCGGAGGTCAGTTGCTGGTCAAGGAGGAACGGGTCGCTCCAGTCAAATCGGGCAGAGGACGTGGTGGCCATACGCGCGATCGATCATGCCACGAAACGCGGTGGCCCTCAGCGGTGCATGCGCGCGTTGACCGACGCGCCCCGGGCCAGCACCGTGTCCACGGATTCCTGGCGCGTCTCGAACATCCAGTGCCGAAGCGTACGCAGGGCGCCGGGTTCGGCCCGCTGGAGCATGCGCACGGTCTCGTTGAGCGCCGGGAACGCCCGTTCGGCGGGCACCACCTCGTCGGCCAGCCCTGCCATAAGCGCCTCGGCGGCGGACCGGGCCTCCGCCGAGATCGTCCACCGGCGCGCCATGCCTTCCGCCATGCGGGTGGTCACGATCGGCCAGATGGTCGCGGGGATGCTTCCCCACAACAGCTCGGGAAGGCCAAAGGTGGCGCGATCGGTCGCGGTGACCCAGTCGCACGCCGCGGCCAGGCCCAGACCGCCGCCCAGCGCGCGGCCGTCCACGAAGGCGAGCGTCGGCTTTGGCGCGTCGAGCAGCGACGCCAGGACCGAGGCAAAGGCGCGGGTCTCGATGCCCTCGTTCCCTCCCGCGTCCAGCGCCAGGCCCGCGCAAAACGTTTCCGAGTCCGCACCAACCAGCACGACGACGCCGGCGTGCGCGTCAAAGGCGGCGTACAGGTCGAGCAGCAGCGCATCGACCGATCCCGCGGACAAGTGTTCCGGCAATCGCACAACCGCAGCGGTACTTAACTCCATGGTCGCTGTGTTATTACGCAACGAACGTGCCACCCCGCCCGGTACGGCCTCGTCGCGATGAAAAAGGGCTGCCGATCACAGGCCGCGGTGCCACCCACTCGCCGCGATGACAGTTCAGTCACCACGCGCGTGAGGACTGTGATCGACAGCCGTTGTCCCCCACTTCAGGCGGAACCCGGCGCCTGTTCGATCCGGCACACAACCACCGGACGGCCATCGGTTACCGTGGCGGGAGAGACGCCAGAGCGCGCTCACAAGGCCGAGCGGCGTCACGAGGAGCCTATGTCCCCAGATCAACAGTCGGCGGAGCAACAGCGTCTGCAATCCGAGCGTGAGCGTCAGCGGGCCGAGGGTAGCCGTGAGGTTGCCGAGCACGGCCGCGAGGCCACCGAAGGCGATCGTGGCCTGGCCGAGGCGTCCCGTAAACAGGCGGAGCAATTCAGGGTGCTGGCGGAGGAAGCGCGAGAGGTTCGCGACCGCTATCGCGAGGAACTTGAGCAGGTCCGGCAGGATCAGGAAACGTGTCGCCTGGCTGCCGAAGATGCCCGGCACGCCGCCGAGGACGCCCGCCACGCCACGATCAAGTCAGTGGCCGCCACCGCGGACGCGCTCCACACCACGCTCGAGCAGATGAAGTTCCTGGCCGAGGCCCGGCGCACGTTGAACGACCTGGCCGGCCAGAAGCCACAGGCCGACCTGAACTAGCGGCCCGCACGGAACGGTTTAGAATCTCCCTTGGATGAGGGAGCAGCCGATCATTGTGTTCACCGACGGCGGCGCGAAGGGCAACCCGGGCCCTGGCGGCTGGGGCGTCGTCATCGTCACGCCCGATGGGCTTGTCGCCGAACTGGGTGGAGGCGGATCGCCCGTCACCAACAACCAGATGGAGCTCACCAGCGCCATCCAGGCGCTGGCGTACCTGCGCGGCACCTCCGGCGCGCTGGAGATTTACGCGGACTCGACGTACGTCATCAAGGGCATCACCAACTGGATCTGGGGCTGGCGGCGGCGCGGCTGGAAGACGGCCGAGGGCGGCGACGTGCTCAATCGCGACTTGTGGGAGCGGCTGTCGAGCGAGGTGGACGCGCGCGGGAAGAACACGATCGCGTGGCACTACGTGCGCGGACACACGGGCGTGCCGGGCAACGAGCGCGTGGACGAGATTGCGACCGCCTTCGCGCTCAAGGAGAGGATCGACCTGTACGAAGGCCCGCTCGGCGACTACCCCCGGCCGATCCTCGACTTGCCTGACGACACCACGGTGCCCACACGGACGTCGGCATCCACGCCGGGCCAGCCCAGGCGCGCGGCCTATTCGTACCTCAGCGTCGTGGACGGCGTGCCCC
>JANLHE010000203.1 GCA_024653875.1 Acidobacteriota bacterium | reverse complement strand
ACCGACACGCCCGGCAGCGTCGTCGGCATGTAGAGCAGGTCGCCCTCCCACAGTGACGGCATGAACTCGGAGCCCATGCGCGAGTACGGCACCCAGGTCACGCCCAGCACGGCAATGGTGATCGCCAACACCGCCCAGCGCCACCGCAGGACGAGGTGCAATATCGGGTCGTAGATCCTGATGAGCAGCCAACTGATCGGGTTCTTCGCCTCGGGGCGAATGCGGCCGCGAATCCAGTACCCCATGAGCACCGGCACGAGCGTCACTGACAGCAACGCCGCCGCGGCCATGGAGTATGTCTTGGTGAAGGCAAGCGGCTTGAACAGGCGGCCTTCCTGCGCCTCGAGCGTGAAGACCGGCGCGAAGGACACCGTAATGACCAGCAGCGCGTAGAACAGCGTCGGACCGACCTCCTTCGCCGAATCGGCGATGATCTGCCAGTGCGCCTTCCTGCCGGCATCGTGCTCGAGGTGCTTGTGCGCGTTCTCGATCATGATGATGGCGGCGTCCACCATCGCGCCGATGGCGATGGCAATGCCTCCCAGCGACATGATGTTGGCGTTGATGCCCTGATAGCGCATCACGACAAACGCCATCAGGATGGCCACTGGCAGGGTGAGAATCGCGACGAGCGCCGATCGGACGTGCAGGAGAAACACGAAGCAGACCAGCGCCACCACGATGCTCTCTTCGATGAGTTTCTCTTCGAGGGTCGCGATCGACCGCTCGATGAGCGGAGACCGGTCGTACACCGTGACGATCTCGACATCGTCTGGCAGCCCCAGCCGCAACTCGGCGAGCTTGGCCTTCGTGCGCTGAATCACGTCGTACGCGTTCGCGCCCGAGCGGACCACGACGATGCCGCCCACGACCTCGCCCTCGCCGTTCAGATCGGCGAGCCCGCGGCGGATGTCGGGGCCGACCTGGACGTATCCCACGTCTTTCAGGCGGATCGGCGTCCCGCGCGCGTCGACGCCGAGCGCCACCTGTTCGAGGTCCTCCACTCCTTCGATGTAACCTTCGCCCCGAATCATGAACTCCGACTCGGCCATCTCGAGCACGCGGCCGCCCACCTCGTTGTTGCTCCGCTGCACAGCCTGCCGGATCCGGGCGATCGAGATGTCGTAGGCACGGAGCTTGTTGGGATCCACGGTGATCTGGTACTGCTTGACGAATCCGCCGAGGCTGGCGACTTCCGACACGCCGGGCACGGACGTCAGCTCGTACTTGAGATACCAGTCCTGGATGGAACGAAGGTCGGCCAGCGTGCGCTCGTTCGACCGAAGGGCGTACATGAACGCCCAGCCGACTCCGGTGGCATCGGGACCGAGTGCTGGCGTCACGCCCCTCGGCAGGCGGCCGGCCACGTAGTTCATGTACTCGAGGACGCGGCTGCGCGCCCAGTAGAGGTCGGTGCCGTCCTCGAAGATCACGTACACGAACGAGAACCCGAAAAACGAGTAGCCGCGCACGACTTTCGCGTACGGCACGGCGAGCATCTGGGTCGTGATCGGATAGGTGATCTGGTCCTCGACCACCTGCGGCGCCTGGCCCGGGTAGTCGGTGAAGATAATCACCTGCACATCGGACAGGTCGGGGATCGCGTCGAGCGGCGTCTGACGGATCGCGTAGGCACCGGCCAACGACACGAAGACAGTCGCGAGAATCACGAAGAATTTGTTCTGGACCGACCAGTCGATGACTTTTTCAAGCATGGTGTGCTCTCAGTCCTGCCCGCCCACAATCTTGCGAATCGCTTCCCGGAGGTTGCTCTCCGAGTCGATAAGGAACTGCGCGGAGACGACGATGCGCTCCCCTTCGGACAGGCCGCGCGTCACGGCCAACACGCCGTCGCCGCTGACGCCGAGCTCCACTTCCCGGACCTGGAACCGTCCCTCGCCGAGCGCCACCACGACCACATTCCTGGTGCCGCTCCGGATCACGGCCTCGCTGGGCACCACCAGCACCTGGCGCGCCGACGGCACGTCGATCGTCACGTTCGCGTACATGTCGGCTCGCAGATCGAGGCCCGGATTCGGCAGCTCGATCGAGACCCGCAGCGTTCGCGTCTTGTTGCTGAGAAACGGATAGATGTAGCGCACGCGGCCGGTGTACGTGCGCCCGGGTTCGTACGGCGACTCCAACCGCGCCTGCTGGCCGACTTTGAGCCAGGGCGCCTGGTTCTCGAAGATCTCGACCTCGGCCCAGACGGTCGACAGATCGGCGATCTTGTACAGATTCATGCCCGCCTTGACGAACATCCCCTCGAGCGCCTGGTCCATCTTCTGGACGACGACGCCCCGTACGCTGGAGACGACAGCCAGCGTGCGGCGTGGCTCGCGCGTGCGCTCCAGGTCGGCAATCTGGTCGTCGGCGATGTCCCAGTACTTCAGCCGCTGCCGCGCCGAGTCGACCAGCGACCGGGCCCGGGCGGCGATGTCGGGATAGGTGTTGTCCGCCAGCCGGCGTGCGTAGTCGATCGCCTGCAGATATTCCTTCTGCGTCGTCACGAGCTGCGGGCTGTAGATCTCGAACAGCTTCTGCCCCACCGCGACGGTCTCGCCGACGTAGTTCACATAGACCGTTTCGATCCAGCCGTCATACTTCGTGGTGATCCACGCGAGCTGCCGGTCGTTGTAGGTGATCGTCCCGACCGTCCGGATCGTGAACGGAATGTCCGCCCGGGTCACGGCCTCCGTCTGCACACCGATGTTCTGGACGAAGCGAGGGTCGATCTCGACCCAGCCGGGTGGGGGCTCGCCGGCCTCGTCTTCGTAGACCGGAATGAGGTCCATCCCCATCGGCGACTTGCCCGGCTTGTCGCGAATGTAGGTCGGGTCCATCGGCGCGCGCCAGTACTTGATC
>JANLHE010000202.1 GCA_024653875.1 Acidobacteriota bacterium | reverse complement strand
AGCGCGAACGTCATCGTGCCGGTCAGCACGACCTTGCCATTGACCGTGGCCGTCCCGCTGAGCACGCCCATGCGGCTGCGCAGGCGCTTGACGACCGCTTCAATCCGGACCACGTCGCCGGGGTAGACCGGCGCGCGGTATCGCACGCGCTCAATCCCCATGAAGAAGATCAGCTTGTCCTGGTTCTCGACCTTCGAGAGGATGAGAATCGCGCCCACCTGCGCCACGGCCTCGGTCAGCAGCGTCGGGGGCAGCGAGGGCCGCTGGCCCGCCGCCTTGGACAACGACCGCTCGTTGCTCGAGATGTTCTTGATGCCCACGATGCGGGTGTCGGGCTCGAACTCGATGATCCGGTCCACCAGCAGGAACGGGTAGCGGTGGGGCAGGATGCGCTCAATCGCCGTGTAGTCGAGGGGAAGCTGCAGATCGGTCATGGGGGTCAGGGCTGCGGAAGAACCAAGTATAATTCCAACAGTCCCCGCGTCGTCTGCCTCCATGAGCCCGCAACCTGTTGATCGCCTGACCACCCACCTGTCCGCGGGCACCCACGAACGGGACATTCTCCTGACGCTGTTCGACCTGGGGCGCCAGGTGGCGTCGGTCATCGATCTGGACGAGCTGCTCCAGCAGATCCCGGAACTCATCGGCCGCCTGATCCCGTTTGACGCGTTCGCGGTCTATCTGGTGGATGAGAGGCGCGGGGAGCTGCGGATCGGCTACGCCGTGGGTTATCCGGACACCACCCACTATCGGCCCCGCGTCACCGATGGCATCGTCGGCCAGGTGGTCACCACACAGGAAGCCAGGGTGGTCGGGGACATCACGCTGGAGCCGAACTACGTCGAGGTGGTGGCGGGCATGGCCTCCACCCTGGCGGTGCCGCTGGTCCACAAGAACAAGTCCATCGGCGCGCTCAACGTGCTGAGCCGCTCACGCGACATGTATTCGGAGCGCGACGCGGCCATCCTGAGGCAGTTTGCCGCGCACGTGGCGCTGGCCCTGGTCAACGCGCGGTTGTTCGAACAGCAGCGCCTGGACGCGGAGGCATTTGAAACGCTCGCGGAAATCGGGCGCGACGTGGCTGCGCTCATGGATCTGGACGAGCTGCTGTCGCGGATCGCGCAACTAGCGCGGCGCGTGGTGGATTACCGCACGTTCGGGATCCTGCTGCTGAACGAGACGACGAAGGAACTGGAGATCAAGGTCGCCGTGCAGTTCGGCGATCGCGTGAACCTCCCGAAGGTGCCGCTGGGCGAAGGCCTCGTGGGATATGCCGCGCTGCATCGCGAGCCCGTGCTGGTGCCCGACGTCTCGAAGGATCCCCGCTACATCAAGGTGGTGGACGACGTGCGATCCGAGCTGGCGGTGCCGATGCTGCTCAAGGACCGGTGCGTCGGCGTGTTTGATCTCGAGAGCCCTGAACTCGACGCGTTCAGCAAGCGTGACGTCGAGATCCTGACGCTCCTGGCCAGTCAGGCCGCCGTGGCGATTGAGAACGCCCGCCTCTACGAGGAGGTGTCAACCACCGAAGCGCGGCTCGAAAAGGAACTCCGGTTCGCCCGGCGCGTGCAGGCGGCGCTGCTGCCGACCAAGTTGCCGAAGCGCCTCAAGGGCGTGGACGTGGACGCGTCGTTCTCGGCCGCGCGCGAACTGGGTGGCGACTTCTACGACTACCTGGTGCCCGAATCGCACACGCTGATCGTGGCGCTGGGAGATGTGTCCGGCAAAGGCGTCCCGGCCGCGCTGTACAGCGTGTTTGCCGGCGAACTCGTGCGGGGCCGCACGTTCCGCCGCCGCTATGTGCCGGAACGATCCTCGCCGGCCGCGGTGTTGATGTCGATCAACACCATCCTCCATGAGCGCCAGCTGGAGGAGTACTACTGCACGCTGTGTTACGCCATCTTCGACCTGAAGCGGAAGAGCGTCACGCTCTCGAACTCCGGCGTGCCCTATCCCGTGCGCGCGTCGGGAGACTACTGCGGCCTGATCGAAGCGCCGGGCGTGCCGCTGGGGTCGTTCCCCGGCATGACGTACGACGAGGTCACGCTGCCGCTGGCGTCCGGCGACGTGTTTGTGTTCTGTTCGGATGGTGTCTCGGAGGCGATGAACCGGAAGAGCGAGGAGTTCGGCAGCCAGCGCCTCATCGACATCGTGTCGAAGACCCGCCACCTCACCGCGAAGGAAATCGTCCACTCCATCGTCCAGGGCGTTGACGCGCATCGCGCCGGGTTCCCGCCCAACGACGACACGACCATCGTCGCCCTCAAGATCACGCTGTAGGGCGCACGCGCCCCGGAGGGCAGCGAAGCCGCCCGGACATCAACCCACGAACCACGGAATGCTGCGATGCCAGCGCCTGCCTGTTAGATAGACTGCACCCCGTGTGATGCCGGACGACTTCGACGTTCGTGTAATCAAGATATGTGCCGTACGCGGCAACCGGGGAACTCGAAGATTTTCCTGAGCAAACACCGGCAGTGCCGCCTTTGGTGGGCAGCGGCCGATCGCGGGCTGACCCCAAGGGGGGTCACCGGCGCCGTGTCCGATTCTGACGCCTACTCGGCGGCGGCGTGTGAGGACGCGGCCGGAGTCGGCGTGATGACCGCAGACAGCTGCGCGCCAATCACCCGGGCGACCGCCACGTGCGTATCGCCGGCGGCCACGCCCTTCACTTCGGCCGCCAGCACACCCACGCATCCGGTGCTGCTGATGAGCGGCACGGCGATCGCGCCTGCCGCGGCCGCGGATGCGCTGGGCACCACCTGTGGCTGCAGCGTGCGACAGGCGACGGAGGTGACGTTATCCGCCGAGACCTGCAGCGTGCCGAGCCGCTGCAGCATGCGATCGGAGTAGCCGTGCCCGAGCGTTGCGCGCAGGGTGGTCCTGTCTTCGTCGATGACC
>JANLHE010000192.1 GCA_024653875.1 Acidobacteriota bacterium | reverse complement strand
CTTCTTCGCGGGCTTCATCGGGTAGCTCCTTTCGGCTCTCGTGGCGGCCAGTACAAGGCAGCACACAACAGGTCTGCTTCGCACGACAGGTGAATGGTGATGCCGTACTCGGTGCCTGACGCAAAGAACGGTGCCGCCAGTCGAGCATGGGCGCGGGTCGTGGTGGTGATGGCGTCGAACGCGATCTTGCTCACCAGCGTGCTGACGATGCCCGCGTAGGCCGCGGCCGGCCACGTGGGGTCAAGCTGGAAGTCCACGCCGAAACCGTTGGCAAACGCGTCCACCTCTGCTAGTCGGTGCGCGGACCCCGCGTCCATGAGGACCGGGAGGCCATCGGCGCGACAGGTTTCTCCGACCGATGCGGCGATCGCGTGCGCCAGCCTGGCGGTGACAAAGTCCACCAGTTCAGTGCTGTTGACGCGCGCCACGGCGGCCGTGATGCGGTCGAGGCCTTTGATGGTGTTCAAGTCCCTTCTCACTGGGTGGATCCTTTCGGCTCCGGACGTACCAGCACTGGACGTGCGTAGTTAGGATCGTAGTGGTTCACGTCGAACGCGCGCACTGTGGTGAGGCACCGCGTGTGCCAGTCGCGCCACTCCTGCGCGGTCCAGTTCTTGTTCGTGGACATGCCGCGGCCGGGCCACTTGTACCAGCGGAAACACACGTCCTCGTGCTGGAAGTTCGGCAGCGCGTGTCGGCAGTCTGGGCGGACAAATGTAATCCTGGGGATTTGTGGGTCCTCCACCTCGTCCCCATGCCAATCAGGAGACCATTGGTGTTGGAAGACGTTCCAGTGCACACGCTTGATCTCGTCCAAGATGTGGTCAAGTAACGCCTGGACGAAGTCGTCGCACTTGAACCGCTCCCAGGTGCCACTGATGGCTTGCACGATGGAATGATCGAGCGGGCGGTAAGGAGCCGTGTCGGCCATCTCAATCGCCTCCGTTCGATCGCACGGTTGCCTGGTCGTGACTACGTTGGCCATGTTCGTCATTGACCTGCTTGAAGCGTGCCCAGTCGTCGATGGACCGCAGCGCCACGAGTTTGCCGTCAGAGGAAAGACGGTCATGGCTAACGCCGCTCATCTCGTTCATGGCCTGCTCGGCCATCAGCCGGCAGCCGGGCGTATGCAGGTGCACCGTGCCGCAGGACACGCACAGCGTGCCACGCCGGGCGCGCACCTCGACCTCGAGCCGGTCGCGCAGTTGGCGCACCACACCCCGGACCGCGTCCAGGTCGATCGGCGCGAAGCCCAGACCGGCCTCCAACTCCTCGATCGTTTCCAAGGTGATCGCGCCCTCGAGCAGCTTCCCGCTGCCCACCAGGACGGTCCGAGACTCGACGTGCTCCAACCTTGCCGCTCCAATCTGGACGCATCGGGTGGCCCCCGCCGGCGCGGGAGGAGTGAGATAAACCGCTCACCGGCGGGGGGCCCAGGACGGTGACAGCTGGCTGATGCTCAGAGGCCCAGGGAGGAAACCCGATCAGCCGCCGCGACGCCGCCCACTGATAGGGTAGCAAAGACATGACGCGCACAGACGTCACACGCGGCTAGGTGGTTGAAAAGACGGGAGTTAGCCCCCCGCCGCTTAAATGCCGCGTGGCCTGCTCAATGCGCCGCCGTAGATCCGGTTCGCTCAAGGGTCGATAATCCGTCTGCTCGACGCAGACGTTGACGTAGGGCCCGTCGTAGCAAGTCGAATGGGTGTGCCCGTGGACGTTCACGCCGCCCTTGGGGACCGAGTTTGGGTGGGCCGGGATATGGGTGATAAGCACCCCTTTCCACGGTCGCCAGGAACTGCGTAGCTTCACGAATCCCATCTGGTGATAGAGCGTCGTCGTCTCGCGGTCATGGTTGCCAAGGATGAGGTGCTTGGTGCCAGGGAGGGCGGCGATGGCTTGCACCATGGCGTTGGTCGGCTTGAAGCACACGTCGCCCAACCACCAGACCGTGTCCGCCTCAGTGACGACGTCGCGGTAGCGTTGCAGAATAGCCTGGTCGTGCTCGTCTACAGTGGCAAAGGGGCGCGCCGGGTGGACGACGCCATCGGGCCGTGTGACCGTGAATACTTCCACGAGGTTCCTGTGGCCAAGGTGGGTATCAGAAAGGAAGTAGAGCGCCATCAGGAAGCCTCATAAGCCGAAACGTGGGATCATGCCGGGGCTGGACTCGAACCAGCGACCTCGAGGGCCAAAGTCTCGCGCTCTACCTGTTGAGCTACCCGGCAGCACTGGCTCTCTCGATTTCCTCGTCCCCGTGCACATGGTCGAAGGTAGCCTGACACGCCGGGCACTCACGGCCATCGTGCGCACCACAGTCCTCGCACGGTACTTCCATTTCGCGCCAGTCATCGACGGACGAAACGACGCCACACTCAGGACACCTCCACTCAGCCCTGGCCGAGACGCTCCACCAGCCAGCGCGGTCGGCGTTCATGGTTTAAGCGCCATGACTTCCTCGCGGCTCAGGAGGCAATTGATCGGAACGCCAGGACTAGCATTGGCATTGACCACCGTGATCTCGGCTGACAGCACTTCACCGCCAGGGTTACAGCCTTGCGCGTGGGCCTCTTGGAGCGCCGCCGCGAGGATTACCTGCTGGTCGTTGAACTCAGGATGCCGCTCGCGGACGTCCGCCACACGATCAGGCGGGACCACCACAATCGCCGCGCCGAGAAATCGCGTCCCTTTCGGCCGATCAGGGTCGCAGAACGAGCAATAGACGTAGCGCACGTCGCCGTTGGTGTTCATTCGCGCCTCGCCGTCAATGGTCGAGTGCTTGGCCATAATCCCCGCGCACTGAGGCTCGCAATGTCCAAGGCGCGCGTCCACGCGTCTTTGTCTCCCGCCAGCGCCCGATCGCATAATTCCACGATGTTCTGGTTCTGCGCGGCGACGGACCTGGCCGCGAGTGCTCGGATCTCCTGCTCGTCGATCGCCCGCGCGAGGTCCCCCGGAGGCACCGGGTTCTGGTCAATCAGGTCTTTCTGCGTCATGGGGACCCTTTCACGTTTCCGCATATTTGCTCAATGTTCTATACCGATCGTCACAGGCTGAGTAACTTCATTCGCAGCGAACGCGCGCTCATGCAAGCGGTCTATTTCACGGCGCCGCAATTCTTCGGAAAGCCGGAGCCCAATGCTTCTCCATGCGAGGTGCGCTCGTCGCGCTTCTTCTCGTAGCCGCTCGCGGCTCTTTCCTCCATGCCTCTTGCATCGTGTTTCTCCGGGCAGCACACTCAGCCCACAAGGCCAGTAGAACCCGTCGGCTTTGAGTAGCGCCACCTCGCAGGGCGGCGCCTGAATACGTCGCGCCCATCGCTCCACCCACCTGGGCCATCTCGCACCTTGCCGGGTCAGCAGTTCCGCTTTTGTGAGCCGCTGCCTTTTCGGAACATCGGCCCAGAGCACCTGATGCATTTCTTTCACTACCTCCCCGTGATGATCACCGCCGGCACCGCGCGGGCGGCCTCCGAGGGGAAATCGCTGGCCTCAGAGATGCCACCCCGCAGCAGCACAATCGGCGCGGCCGTCACCTGTGCCTCGCCAAGCTCCGCGTAGTAGTTGCTCGCGTAGGCCACAACCCGCGCGGTCGGCGGCTGCGTCTGGAGCCACGTGATCAGATCGGCCACGGTCTCGATCTGGACGGGCGCGTCCTGGGCGCTCATTTCACGTAATCCCGCATGAGTTCGACCACCGCGGCGCGGTAGCTGCGGCCGTCCTCATGCGCCTTGGCCCGGAAGCGGTC
Organism: Acidobacteriota bacterium; assembly: GCA_024653875.1. GTDB lineage: Bacteria > Acidobacteriota > Vicinamibacteria > Vicinamibacterales > SCN-69-37 > SYFT01. Next base: position 63,947 of record JANLHE010000192.1, on the reverse strand, counting down.
CCACAAGGTGCGCGGGATATTGCGGACCAGGAAGTCGTGTGTTTCCTGTGGCTTGACGGGAATTGTCTTTTTCGAGTGCGTGGGCATGATGGTCACTATGATAGCAGATTTGGCGTGGTGCCGTCGCTATCGCCGGATCAGCAGCCGTGCTGATACGCCCAGTGCACGGGCCAGCCGCTCAATCGTACTGAGCTTGGGGTCGGTCTGCCGTCCGCTCAGCAGCGCGTGGAGATTGGCATTCGTGATTTGGGCTGACCTCGCGACCTCAGCGATGGCGCGATCACCGATCAGTGTGCGGATGTGGGAGAGGTTCAGGGGCATAAATTGCGCCGGGGCTTACCTACCCCGGCTGCCAGCGGACCACGCTGGAGGCTGCGACAGGCCCGGAGACCGGGCACTTGTCAGAGCATGGAGTTATTCGGCGTCTACGTCCTGCACCGTCACCGGGTGGCGCAAGTGGACCCGCCACGCCATCTCTCCGTCTGTGCCGTCGCTCCCCTCAGCGTCGGCCCAATACTCAGTCTCGTAGAGACCATCCGTCCAATCGTCGCACGCGACGATTAAGTCGGCGTGGATGTCCGCGTCGTAGTCGAGGTGGACGATCTCGTCGTGGCTGATACTGCGCTCGATGGCGTCTGCGGCGGTGCGATATCGGGTCGTCATAGTCTGTGTCTCCTGCCCGGTGGCTGCCGGGCTTTATGTGGCCGTGTCCATCACGACCATACACGTATTGTATCATACGGGATACAACATGTCAAGGTGTCCAGGAGGTTTATTTTTCGGCGAGGGCCTGTTCCCGCTTGGTGAGGGGCTTCGGGTGCTTCATGACTTCTTTTCCTCCACCTTCCGGACGATGTCGGCCCAGTTGTCGCCGTGCGCTTTGACGAGAAAGAACCCCATCTCCTCGACGCCCACGGTGAGACGATAGCGGCCAGCCTCGGCCTCAAGGGTGTCGCGGCAGTCGCGCGCGGCGTGGAAGTCCCGCAGGATGCGCTGATACTCGGCGTCGCCGTCCAGTAGGGCCTTGTGTCTGGCATTCCGGGCGGCGCTCAGGTCGGCGGCGGTTTGACGGGCCTCTCTGAGGGCGGCGGTGGCGGCGTCACGCGCCTCCGGCCCACGATGGGCCTTGGGGTCCTCCCGATACCGCAGCTTGGTTCCGAAGAGCCGTGCGAGGCGCTTGAGGGCTTCGGGCTTGGTCATGGTTCCTGCTTTCGTGGGGTGAAGTCGATGATAGGGAGGGTGCCGCCGCTGTAGACGAACGCGGTGTCGAACGCGCGGGGCGCCTGAACGACCGCCCGGGTCCGTGTGACGTAGAGGCCCTCGGGCATCACCCGGTTCAAGGGACGGTCCACGTGTTCGACCAGGACGGCCACCTCGGGGGTACCCGTGGGGGTGCATCGCGGCCAGGGGCGGATGGCGACGTGGTGCAGACGGGGATCTAGCGGCATACGGCCTCCTGTTCCGGTCGGTTCTTCGGGCCTTCCGCGCGGCGCGCCAGGACCCACGCGACCGCTTCCTCGGGGGTGCGGCATTCCCCGGACTCGTGGTGGAAGTAGTCATTGCCATTGTCGTCGCGGTCGGTGACCGTGGCATACCAGTACAAGGGCTCGGCGTTCCGCGTGACGCGCTCAATGCGGTCATTGTTGTGAAAGCCCTGTGGGTAGTGCTCGTAATCCTCGTAGAAGCGGCCGTCGTCGTTGATCAACACGAACTCAGGCGCGCAGGGTAGCGTCGGCGCTGGTGCGATCTGTGCGGTGATTGCCATGATTGAGACTCCATGGTGCGCCTGGCGGCGAACTGTGCCGCTAGACATCATTATGAGTATCAAATTAACCATCAACGTGTCAAGACGTTATCCCCGCATCCAGTTCTGAGACGCCCGGCCCCTGGATTCAAAGGGGTTTTGGGTGTCGCGCTCGGCCTTCCGGTCTCGATCCCGTTGGGGTTGAAGTCGGACCGCGAGCGTCCTAATTGCGTCACTCCCATGCGACCAAGTGTCATGGACTGGTTCCGGCATGAACTCGTTCAGCGACTTATTGAACCGCTTCCGATAGTGCCGGAGGCAGTTCAGGCCCACGTCGGCGTGCTTCTCGTCGAACCAGCACCGGGCCAGCAGGAGGCGGACCGCGGCGATCCCGTCCATCAGGCCGATGTTCGGACACGTTTTGAAGCGGATCCCGTACTCGGCGGCCGTCGCCAGGCGGCTCTTGCCGGTGCCAAGGTCCCGCACGGCGATGTCATGGGGAGCCCAATGCTCCCCGTACGCGTAGCCCTTGTCTTTGAGCACGGTCGCGTAGTGGGGCAGCCCTTCCCCGCTGGCCTCGTAGTAGTCGATCAGCCGGACCTGGCCGGTCCGCGTGGACTGCGAGAACCAGATCGACATCTGATCCGCGATGCCCAGGTCCCAATCAGTGTCCACCGGCATCGCCGGGTCGTAGGGGACCACCGTGATCCGGCCGTCGTCCTTGGCCTTCTGGAGCTCCTTCGCGTAGTAGGCGCCGTGGATGGCGGCCGAGGTCGAAAGATACCATTCCTGATCGAACTCGTCTTGGGTCATCACGCCGTCCTTGATGAGTTGCAGGTCGTCAGCCATCGCGCGCCGGAGCATGTCAATCGTGGGGCCTGATTCAGTCGCCAGCGAGACGTCGATGTCCTGCCAGACGGCAAACCATTCAGGATTGTCGAGCGCGGCCTTGTACGTGAGGTACAGCTGGTCTTTGCCTTTGATTGTGCCGGCCCAAATCGCATAACCAAGGTGGTCCGCGATGGCCTTTGACATGATCGTGCCGAAGATCGAGGCGTCCTGCTGGCTGTGTTCATCGAAGCTCACGCCGGAGAATGCGCCGCCCCTCAACGAGTCTGGATTATCAGAACCGAACAACTGAACGCGCGCACCGGTCGGGTACACGATGGACAACTCTGATTCGTTTTTCTTGATGCCCGCGATCGGCTGCGCGTAGAACTTGAGCATGTCCCACGCGACCATCTTGGCCTGCTTGTACGTCGGCATGATGTGGGCGTAGTTGCGTCCGCGCAGCAGTTTTTTAAGATCGGCGTCGGTTGAGCCTGGGGAGAGATGCCGCAGTCGGCGCAGTTCGCGCGCGGGGTCCATCGCGTACCGCTGATGGTGGTTGAGGATGGCCGTGGACTTGCCCGCGCGGCGGTGTAGCACCAGCACCATCCACCGGACGAATTGCTGGTGCATCCTCGCCGCCCACAACCGCGGCTTGTAGGGCACGCGGATAATCTCTTCTCGCGTCGCTAATGCGGTGGTCATCCTGGCGGCGTCACGGGCTCGTCGTCATCCCACACGACGCGGTAGGTGATGTCGCCGGTCACGTCCATCTTGTCGTTGAGCAACTGGAAGTGCTTCGCCAGGGTGTTCAGGGCGCCGAGCTTGTCGCAGGTCTTGATTTTGACCACGCGCTGTCCCGCGATTTTGCCTTGTTCAACCTCGATGCCGGCCAGCGCCAGCGCCAGGCCGTCAGGCATATCCTTGATCGGCCGCAAGTGGCCGAACTCGTCGAACGCCTGGCGCAGGTCGGACGACGCAATCCGCATCAGGCCCCGCAGCACGTCCTGGGCCTCCATGTCCACGACGGCTAGGTGGACCGCCTGACGGGCGGCAATCGCCCGCTGTACCTTCGGCAGCGCCATGATCCGTGAGGCCACCGCCGCGACGTCCTTCGCTGTGATGCCGGCGCGCCGGGCCGCGTGCGCCTGGTGGAGGTCCTTCATGTACTCCGCGACGAACCGCTCTTCACGGATCGTGAGGATGTCGGGGTGCCGCGGTTTCCGGCCGCCACCGTGGCGGTTCGGGCCGGTGGGCGTCGGTCGTCGTTTTGACATACTCACGATTGTCCGGGGGGGGGCGACGCATCGCCAAATGAACCCTCATCGTCTGGGCGACTGCCGCGCTCGAGGTGGCGCTTGATGGCGTGGAGCTTGGCCACGACGCGCGCGGTGTAGTGCTTCCGGAGCCCAATCGACCGGACTCCGACCAGCCTCGCCACCTGGGGCCGAGTGTAGCCTTCCGATTCCAACCAGCGCACAATGCGCCAGGCCGGCAACCCGACGACCCGTTGGCCAGGCGCCCGGACCGGTTGCGCCGCCAGCAACTTGGCGGCCGTGGACGGCAGGATGCGCACGTGCTGCTTCTGGCGAATCATGTGCACGAGGCGTTCACTGACGCCCGTGAGGTGGGCAATCTGCCAGGCCCCGATGCCGTAGGCAGCCTTCAGGTGGGTGAGATGGGCGACGACGGCGGCAATATCGACAGGGGGAGGCGGCTGGCGCTGATACCGGAGGCGGTCTCGAGAGGCGCGCATCGCATTGGCGCGCCGGCAGGGCAAACAGCGACACCCGCGGCGGTAGAGCGCGCGGGTACCATGGAGGGCTGGAACGGTGGGACGTGGGCTAGGCAATCATCGGCGGGTAACTCCGTAATGAGTCCAGGACGGCCACGCCCCAGGACTCAGACCATGAACGAACGCGTGAGTAGCAATCCCCCGGGCCGACCTCCTCCGGCCCCCGTGGTGTGATCGCGCCGAACTTACTGCGACGGACGGGCCACCTCATGCGCACCTCCACCGGGTCCAGCGCCGCAGACGGTCCAGGTGCGCCAGTTGGGCTTCAATCCCCGCCTGGGATTCTTCGATCTCGACCGCAATCCGCGCGAGCGGCAGGCGTGCCGCAGGGCCACCGTGTCGGCGCTCTCCCCACGTGTCCCGGTTGCGATCGTAGTACCGGCGCCAGCGGGCCCGGTCGCGGTCCTTCACATACGCTTGGCGACACACGGCGCAGAACCTCGAGCGGAACAAGGCCGGACGACCACACTGGCGAGTACAAAGGATCATGAGCCCTCCATGCGCGCGACGGCAATCCGCGTTTGGTTGAGGGTCGAGTGCGTCTTCATCGCCCCTCCAGAAACAGCACGGCCTCAGCTCGAGCGTTGGTGAGTGCGGCCATGGCCTCATGGCTGCCTCCAACGTCAGGATGTGACTCTCGCGCGCGCGTCCGGAACGCCGCTTCTACCGCGTCCGCTGTGACGGGATCGTCAGGGCTGAATCCAAAGGCTGACCTCCAGGTGTCGCCACGCGCCGGCAGCGCGGCGTATCCGGCGAAGGCCTGTTCCAACGTGCCCACACCGTAGCGGTCGATGCGACGGACGGCGTCGATATGCTGGGCAATTGCGGCAAGGTTCCCGGCGACCCTGCTCCAGGCGTCGCACGCGAGCACGCGGTCCTGGCCCTTGAGCCGGAAATAGACGGCGGCGCCCGGGTCTGTCGGCTCTTTCGCGGTGGAGTACGGCAGGCCATCCAACCGCGTCGGCATGTTCGTGGAGATGATGCAGTCGCCATCCTCAACGCCCAGCCGCCGGAGTTCACCCAGGAGCCGCTTCAACGCATCGCTCACGCTGACATCGTTGGTGCTGCTGCGCTTGGCGACTGACCCGTCCTGACGCCGCTCAAGGGTCGTCTTGTGCGTCTGAAATGACGCGCGCTGGCGGTCGCCTGCATTCGTCCTGGTCCATCCGGCCGGCCATGACAAGGGGTATCGCTCGGCCATCAGCCACGCCCCGTTTCATCGCAGGCGTCCCGCCCGCGGGCAGCTTCTTGGTTCCGCGCCTCGATGTGGGCTTCCACGCCCTGGCTGACAACGGCGACGGCGGTGGCCCAGCGCATGCCCGCCATCAGTTCACCGCCTGCCGCTTGCGGGCCTTGGCCTTCGGCTTCCTATCCATCAGTTGCTCCTCACGGGTGGCCAGGCCATCCCCTTGATCGATTCGAGTGTGGCGGCGACGTTGCTCCACAGCGGCGGCTGTTCCATTTCTGGCGGTGGCGCTATTGAGGCAATCACCCGACCAAACACGGCATCAGGTCGGCTGATGTCGAAGTTCACCCGCGCGGCCAATACGAGGGTGCGTTTCATCCCCTCCATTAACTGACGCAGCAGGCTCGGGCTACAGCCGCGTGTCGCCGTGACGAGGTTGTCAATGGCGCTGTCATCGAGATCGAACGGGAGCGCGTATTTGCGGAGGATGGCGAACCGTTCATGCTCGCCGGGGAGATCCACGGAGATTTGCAGCCCGAACCGACGCCACATCGCTGGGTCAATGGCGTCCTTCGTGTTTGTCGCGGCCAGTCCGATGCCCTTGAATTGCTCGATTCGACGCAGTAAGACCGTCACGAAGTTGTTGCGTTCCTGTTCAGCACCTTGCTTGGCGTTCAGGCGCTTTAGGCCAAGGGCGTCAAACTCATCTAGCAGCAGGACGCAGGATTTCTCCAACTCGCTGAGAATGTCGAACAGGCTGCCGATATTCCCGCCGGTGGCACCGACGTACCCCTCAATCAGGCGCTCTGATTGCACAGCCACGAGCGGCAATCCCAATCGGGCCGCGAGGTGATGCGCGAGCGTTGTCTTGCCTGTGCCTGGGGGGCCATACAAAAGCGCCAGCCGTCGCGGCTGAACACCAACGGCCGCCAGCTCGGTCGCGTTGTTGATTTCCAGCAGCCATTCGTGGATGGCATGCGCGACGGACGGCGCGAGGATAGGCTCGTCAACCTCGGACGGTCTGAGCACCTGCGCGAACTTTGTAACACGCTCAAGCGCCCGTTCGACGGCGTCACTGGCTGAGGCGGTAACGAGCATTTACGCCGCCCCTTTCTTCTGTTCGTCGGACGCTGCCCCTTGTTCATACTGTTCCGATGATGCGGAGCCATCGTCCGGTGACTTGCGGCGCTGGTATGCCTCTGGCGTCTCCATCCCGTTGGATTTCTTCGCAGAACACCAACCTTCATCCCACGCCGCGCGGCACGGGTCACCAGCCGGATACGGGTTGTCATAGATGCGCTTGCCTGCCTCTGCCGCCGTGACACCTTCCGCGCGCGCCTCGGCGGGTTCCTTGAGCGGAAGGACTGGTTGCGGTTTCGGTCTTGGCGCTTCAGCACTCTTGCTCTTTGGCCCTTTTTGTGGCGCCTTGTCGTCGGCCTTCGGCTCAGGCGGTGCTGACGGTGGATCCAGGCGGCGCCGCGCTTCCTCCGGCAACGCGTCCCCTTCCAGCATGCCGAGCGCCGCCATGTAGATGGCTTCCAGCGCACGCCGCTCCTGCCGCTGCCCGGCTGTCATCTTGCGGAGCTTCAAGACAACCTTCAACGTTGTCGTGTCGTAGCCCTCAGCTTTAGCGGCCTCAAATCCCTGTTTCAGGTCGTTCGAGGCTTCTTTTTTGAGTTCTTCCAGGCGTTCGAGTTCCTGCACATGGAACACTAGACGTTGACGAGGATCGGACTGACTGAATCGGGACATGGGGGACTCCTGATTGGGGGGCTTGAGGGACTTGGGGTTTGATGAGTAAAAACGCGCGTTCGAGCCAGGTGAACGTCTGGCCCTTCTTGATCTGTCTGGGCGTCGTGCGAAGGATGCGCCAGCCCTTCAACAGGGCCTCGGCATACTTCTCGCAGTCGTCCTCCATGCCGACGCCGCGGGAGTGGTGACCACCGCCCGGCACGAACCCGCCGCCGTCCACTTCCACCGCGAGCCGGTAGTCTGGCCACGCCACGTCGAGCCGCCACTTACGGGTCGGGTGAAAGAAGTACTCCGTGACCGGGGCGGGCAACCTAAGCGCCTCGCACTGGAAGAGCAGCAGCGGTACGGCTGACGGCTGCTGGCGGAGACTCGGTCCCTTGCGGAGCGGGGCGGGTTGTCTCATAACGCCTTGTTCTCAGCGGCGAGTCGCCCGAGATCGTAACGGTCTTCAATCTCCATCTCATCCTCTGCGGATGTGGCAAAGTAGCGGCGCACCATTGCAGCGCAACAGACCACGCAAAACTGAAACGTACGAACCTTGCCGTCATACACTTGGACCTGAGCCCGGACGCGATCTTTGGGCATAATGGGGCCAAAGCAAATGGCGCATGAGGCCTCCTTGCGAGCGACCACCATTTTGTCGCTTAGCGTTGTAACATCACTCTCGTCACCGCCCCACGGAATAAAACAGAGAACGGCGTGATCAATTGCGGCCGGCTGCCTCATGACAGCCCCTTACGCTGATATGCGGCCCACTCCGTCGGTGCGTAGCCGCGCAGGTTGTATTTGCCCATGAGTGCGTCGATATCAAACTCTCGGTCCATGCGGGCCGCTTCCCGGCGGCACTTCCGGCACGGGCCACAGCCCTTCGCTCCCCAGCGGGAGCCGTTGGCGCAGGTGAGGCGGCTCATGCGACCTCCCGCAGGATGTGCGCAGCCACCGGCGGGCAGACGGCGTTGCCGTACTGCTTGACCTGCTCAACGCGGGTGCCGGTGACGATGTAGTCCTCACGGAAGCCCATCGCGCGGCGGTATTCGGCCACGGTCAGCATGCGCATCTTGTCGCCGTCAACCAGGGCGTACCGATCTTTCGTCGTCACGGTGCCGAGTGGGCGGGCCACTGACCGCCCCGTCAGTCCAGACCCGGACTTGTAGTACGGAATCAGGAACCGGCGGCCGAACCGTCGGCGTCCTGACTCGATCCGGCTGAGCGTTTGCGTCGCGCGTCCGGCCTTGCGCACGTCGCTCCACACGCCTCCGGCGTCGAGGATGGATTCGGCCGGCTGATGCTCCAGGCGGGGGGACGTGAGCCACCGGGCGGACTTTCCGCGCATCCCCACGATGTAGACCCGGCTGCGGTCCTGCGGCACGCCGAACTCCGCCGCGTTCAGAATGTTTTCAGACAGCGAATAGCCGAGCAGGCGCAATGCCTCAGCCCACGGCCGGTACAGCGCCCATGTGAGAAACGCCGGCACGTTCTCCACCACGAACCAGCGCGGGCGCGTCACTTCGACGGTATTCACGACGCACCAGGCTGTCGCGCGCGCCGCGTCGTGGTGTGGCCGATCTTTCCCGCGCGCCGGCGAGTGGCCTTGACACGCCGGCGACGCCAGTAACCCATCGAACGCCGGCAGGTCGCGCGGGTCCATCAACGCGGCGTCCTGACACATCGCCGTCATATGCGGGAAGTTCGCGTCGTGCGTGTCGCACGCGATGCGCCAATGGTTCACACTGGCCACCACGTGCAGGCCGGCCAAGCGCGCGCCTTCGCTGAATCCGCCGGCCCCTGCGAACAGATCAGCCACGCGGATCACTTGTTGCCCTCCGCGCACAGCCGCGCAATAACGGGATCGTCGGCCACGTCCGCGAATGGTTTCGCTGTGAACCCCTCGGGCTGATACGGCGCAGGCTCCGGACCACCGTGGGCAATCTCCGCCTTGCGCTGGAGAATCCAGGCCGAGCGTTCTGAGGCTGGGAGCTTCATGGACTCGGCAATCAAGGCGAGTTCGATAGAGCCACGGTTTCTCATGCGGTGGCCTCAGCGAACATTCCATGCATAGGAGATGCAGCCCAGGCGGCAGCGTTGAACCATAAAACCTCAGTGCGCTTCTTCGCGCCATCGGCTAAAGATTCACGCTCGATATGCCGCCATGGCAATTCGTTGTAGACGCCAGACCGATACCCGCTCAAAACCACCATGCCAGTGAGGTTCTGAAGTGCGGCTAAGAGTTCGATGTGTTGCTCATCCGTCATTTCGTGGTCGTAGCAACCCGCGCGATGCATGGAGCCCTTGGCCCGGTATTTCAGGTCGTAGGGATTTGCCACCGATCGCGTGGACAAAACGTAGGGCGGATCAACGTAGTGCAGCACGTCCGGGCCGTCGTGTTGACGCATACACTCCACAGCGTCTCGGTGTTCAATGACGACGCCTTCCAGCCTCCGAATCAGCGCCGGTAGCGCTCGACGATAGTTCGGCCAATCCTGCGCTGGTGTCGTGCCGCTCCGATTGGCGTTGGCGCGAAAGCCGGTCTTGACTCTGATGTTGTGCCCGTTCGATCCAAACCCCATGAACGACCGAATAATCAGCGCCTTCGCCCGTGCCACTGGCACTTCATACGCCTTATAGGCGTCCTCAAACTCGAGCCGGGAGAATGGCGTGCGTCGAAGTCCCCGTATCAGCTCGCGCTGCGCCACAGGGTCACGGAGGACGCGAAACAGGTTCACCACGTCATCGGACAATTCGTTGTAAACCTCGCCGTAACTGCGCGGCTTCTGTATCAGCACGGACGCGGCCCCGCCGAACGGCTCCACGTAGACACGGTGAGGTGGCAGGACCGACACAATCCACGGGGCCAGCTTCCATTTGCCTCCGTGATAACGAAGGGCTGGGCGCGCTACGCTCATGACGCGGCCTGCGCTTTCCCGGCGTCCAGCACCATCCGGTCATCATGCGATGGCGCACTGCCACATCGGCCACCGTGAAGGCGCACGCACTCTGCCGCCCAGCTGCGCGATCCGAGCGCACGGGCCGCTTGTTTAATTTCGGCTGGCGTGTGGAGCGGCTTCACCTCAGTCAAACCCCCACGCCTGCGTTCGTCGTAGGTGCCTTCCAACGCCTTCACCGCAGGGTCGTCCGATGCGATTAGCCAGTCAAACGAAGCCGTCCAACCTCGATCGTTTTCACCCCGGCAAAACCTCGACGACTGGACAATGGCTATGATTTCGCGCCACTCGGACAATGGGCGTTTAGCGAGTCGAGTCTTGGCGTGCTTCCGGCGTTTGTCGGTGAGTTCGCGGCATCGAGGGATGGGCCTTTGCGTGATGTCGTTCCACACAGCCATTAAATCAGCCGGCGTCGCCGATGGCTCTACAGGGTCCGGTTCTGGTTCGGGTAGGTTCGGGACGGTCTGGTCCGGGTCGGTCCGGATCGGATCGGTATGTCCGGAATCCGCGATTCCTCCAAGCGGAATCCGCGATTCCTCCGCGCGGAAGTCCTCGCCTTTTGGTTTACGCTTACGATCCCGCTCCTTTTGCAGCCGTTCCTCAACATCAGCCTTGAGGGGCTGATACTCGCCGTAATTGCGAAACACCCAACCTTTGCGGGCCTCGTCTCGCTCGACAATGGCGCCCAAGTGATCATCGCCAACCGACATCGCACGAAACACCGCCTGCGTGTCGTCATCGTCATATTCGGCAATTTCGTAGTCAGGCACAAAACCATCAGTAAGGTTGAGGTTGCAATAGGACATCGCATCGCCCCACACGTAGACCACACGGGCGCGGGGATGGACACCGCCAAGCTCCAGCGCGGCCCGCTTCACCTTTGGACCCTTAGTCATCTTGTCGTCGAGTTTCACCCAAGCCATTACTCTGGCTCCTTGTGCTCGGGTGACGCGGATATAAACCCTGTTTCCAAGTCGCTTAGTGTGTCAACCGATATGACGCCTTTTGAGTTCACCAGCGCGATAATGTCGTCCGCTGAGACGCCCCACCAATGGCCCACGCCCTGTGCGTATTCGTAGCTTTCAATGTGGACTTTTCTGCTGTAGTCACCCTCGGACCAGAGCAGGCCGTCCACGTATCCGCGAACCATGTCGAGGACGGTGATATCAAGAAGCCCAATGGACGCCTTGAGATTTTCCATGGCCTCATGGTGATCGCCGTGGCACTGCTGGCACAGCGTCTTTAGACTATCGGCGGGGTAATCCCAAGGCATTGCGCCCTTGGTGTAGTAGGAGTGATGCACATTGAGGGTGTTTTCTGTGCTACCACACGACACGCAGGTGAAGTTGTCGCGCTGCATCACCTCAAGCCGCTTGCGCTGCCAGTTTGGGTGCTTAAGCAGTTCCCAGTATGTGGGCTTGGCCATCAGCGAGCCGCCTTGTCGTCAACTGCTTTTGCCCGTGCTCGTAGTCGCTGTGCCACTAAATGCTTCGTGCAAAGCTGCTTACTCGCTTTGTCACGTGCAATCCCACACCTGATGCAATTACCAGCCTTTTGACGCATCTCTCGGCTCGCCGCGATACGTGCCGCTTCAGCATCTTTTGTGCGGTTCATCCACGTCGTCATGGCTGCACCGCCGTGGGCTTGCGAACTTTGTTCGCTGTTGCGGCTGGACGGACTGGGGTAGAATCGCGGAAGATCGACATGACGAACGCGCCTCCAAGCGCGGAACCGAGTGCCGGTTCAGGGGCATGTGGAGCGTTCGTGCTCCATATGTCCCGCTTATTAAACGGTACCACGGTCGTCAAGCGAATCGCCATCAATCCCGCTCCTTCGGCCCGTCGCCACGCGCCTCCGGCTGATGTCGGCTACACGTAAACCGATACCCTCCCGGCTTTGTGGGTGTGCCGCAACTCACCACGTCCACACAGTCAGGCTCATCACAGAGATGGTCGAAACACTCCACCGCCTGGCAGTTCGGGCAGCCGAACACTTCCGACTCTAGATCGAACGGGTTCGGCCCTTGGAGTAAGTCTGCCCGGAGCGAGATCGTGTGGCAGTTTGTGCAGCGCCAGCGGTTCATGTAGGCCATCTAATCGCGCCCCTTCTGTTGCCCAATATCCCCGCGCCAAATCCAGCGCCACCCACTCAGCAGCGCCTGCCCACAGCGGACACAGCGAGGCGCCCACGGGAACACACTCGGCACCGCAGCAGCGCCACAGGTGCAGGTCATGCCTGAGAATCCTTCGCGTAGAGGATCACCTTGCCGCGCGGGGATGTGTCAGGAAACCGCGCGTGAGCGTTTTCGTAAAACTTCGCACCGTTGAGCCACCAGGAGTCCTTCTGCGCCGCTACAGGCTTCGTGGCCGCGTGGTGACGGTCCGGGCGATGCTCCGGGGCCACGAAGTGCCCATTGGCCGCGGCCACCATGCCGGCGCATCGCTTCCCGCAGTACTTCTGGTACGTGGGCGCTCCGGCCCGCAGATGGCGAAGGCACCCGGGACGGGCACACGACCGCTGTTGCGGCTTGCGGCCATGTCCATTCACCTTGCCCCAGCCGGTCGAGGCCGCACACTTGGCGCTGCAGAACTTCGGCTTCCCCTCACCACGGCAACCAGAACGGGCACAGCGGGTCATCGTGAGTCCTCGCTTCCCTTCTGCCGCGGCCGCACTGGGTGGGCATCGCCGCCCGTCTCTCGACACACGCGCAGCGGTAACTTCTCAATCTCACTGCCGCCGACACGCACCGGCAGTTGGCCCTTGCGGCGGATCACGCGGCCCTTATGTAACTCCGTGAGCCTGGGGGCCACGAGATTGGTCCGGTTGTGCTTGATGACGCCGGTGTCAAACATCCATCTGCAGAGTTCGGCCGGCGTTGGATAGTCCGCGTGCCGGTTGATGTAGGCCTTGAGCGACCGCATGACCTTGGTGGTCGCCGCGCCCAGCGCCCCGGTGTCCGCCAGGACGTTGTAGGTTTCCTTCGAGACGTCACGCACGGCCTTCCGGAAGGGCACGGGCCTCGGCGCGGGCTCCGGCTGCTGGCCATACATCGGCAAGGCGGGCTGACGTAGGAGGGGGGCGTGCATCAGGGCCGCGCCTCCATGTACTCGAAGTGAATCCGCGTGATCTCAGCGGTCCGTTCGCACTTGTTGTGATGGCAGAACATGTCGATAAACTGCTCCGGCGACATTTGGGGGAAGCCTTCGCGCCACACGTCCGACTGCGAGACGCCGCCATTCAGCCGCTCAACAACGACATCAATCACGCGGATGGGACCGCCGATTCGCTCAACCGTTTCGCCCTTCTTGAGTCCTTGGGACTTCACGACTGGCTGTAACAGCGTGCCCGGCTTTAAGGTCTTCCACCCCAGGCGGCGTGTGACCGTCTTGGTCTGGGTGCGCACCTGGTCTGTCGTGAGTGCGAAGGAGATGTGCCGCATCAGCGGGACCCTCGCACCCGGCGTGCATAGATGCGGCATCGCTCACGAGAGCACGACTTACATTCACAATGGAACGTGCGACCCTTGGCGTGAGTGAACTGATCGAAGTCCTTTACCTCTTTGCATGCGCTGCAAATACGCTGGGTAAATGGATTACCACCAGCCGCTCTGACCTTTTGACGGTAGTGCAGCGCAGCGTGGTAATACGGGTCGGGAAGGATGGCCAGATTACACGGACGGTTATCTGCTCTGTTCCCATTGACATGATGCACGACCGCTTTTAGTGGAAGGGGTTTCCCGAAGGCCTTCTCTGCAACGAGGGTGTGCTCGTAAATCCACCCGTTGGTCGATCTGGGATGCCCAATGGCGCGAACCCAGACATAGCCAGTAGTCGAATGGACTCCGGCTTTCATGACCGATCCTCCGGGAACTGGCGGACGCGGAGATCAGCGGCCCATTCCCCCGGATCGCCGCCCTTGCGATCGCTGAAGTGGTATTCGTAGTCCGGCACGAACGCGCCTTCGGCACGGCGCCCAATGATCGGTTGGGAGCCGAGTTGTTTTACGAACACCGGCACGCCCGACCATCCGCATTGCTTGACAATCTCCCGCACCCAAGCCACGTCGCAATCCCTCGCACCGTGCCCGCTCTCGCCGCCGACGATTACCCAGTCGATCCATGGGCGCGGCTCAACCATGCGTCGGTTCCATGCCGGTCCTGTGACTGGCGGATCAGGTGGACCAGGCGGACGCATCGCAAACGACAACGAGACGGGTCCAATCAGCGGCTCAGCCGAAACGAACCGCACCGCGGCCGGTGTCTGGAGCAACAGCGGGATGCGCGCGTCGGCCGCCTGCTGGTTCTCGGCGCTCACGCCCAGCCAGAGATTTCGGATTGGCCAACCCTGTTCGGGCGGCACGCCTCGATAGAAGCGGCCCCATTGAAACCACTGCCCGCTCAACGGCCGCTGATCGTACGAGCGAGCCGTGAAGTACTTCTGCGCCCGATCAGCCCGTTTCGTGAGCACCTGACACGTCACATCCGAACGGATGTAAATGGCCGCAAACAGTCGGTCGAGCATCTCGTCACTGACCCACTCGCCGAAGATGTCCGTCATATCGCCGACGAACACGCGCTTGCCGCTGATCGCCTTCGAGGTCAGCAGGGCGCGCAGTTCCTTCTCGCACAAGTAGGGAGTGAGCTTCGCCATCTCGCCCGCGGTGTAGTCCTCGCCGCCGAAGCGATGCGCCATCGTGGCGCTGTAGCAGTGCGCGCACCCAGGCGACACCTTTACGCACGCCCAATTCACGCGCTCGCCGTCGGCACGACGGAAGCGAATTGGGTTGCTCGAAAAGTCCGTCCACTGAATCGCCGTCCTGAGAGGCATCAGCGGCCCTCCCGCAGCGCGGCCAGCACGTCGCCGAGCCACTCTGATTCGCTGCGCTCCCACCGGGTCTCCCAACGCCGTGCCTCCACCATCGCGATCACCTTCGTGACCGTGGCGTGTTCCGCGCGCAGCATGTCCGGCACGTCGGCCATCGCCCGTTCCAAGTCAGCGGCGGCGTGGAGTTTGTCGTCTGGCGTGAACGGTATCGCGTAGGTGCAGGTGTGCCCTGGCGCTGGCAGATGTGCCTCCCCCTTCGGTTCTGGCGCGGGGTTGCAGTACGCACACGTGGCCGCGTTGTGGGTCACAAAGTCCCGCACCGCGCACTTGACCGAGGCGGGCGAGTTGTAATCGTTCGCGTGCAGCCGGAGCCATTGCTCGGCACGCTCCGCAGGTGAGGGAACGACACGCGTAATCACGCGCCCGAACTCCGTCGAGTTGTCGCACACTTCGCAGGAGCGTTGATTGGTGTCCCACAGGGACCACGAATCCGGCCACTCGCGCCGCCAAAGGCAGCCGCAGAGGGTGCAGCGCCACTGGGGTTGTGTCGGCGCGGGCGATTCCTGTGGCGCTTGCTCCCCCTTGGGCCTGCACCACTGGCACGTCTGATACACCTCGCACTGACACCGGACATCGCGGCCATCATCGAATGGCTGACACGCCGCCGCGACACGCACCGGGTGACACTTCGGACAGGTCGTTTGCGGGTGAACGTGACTGCACACGCCGGACGTGGAGGGCATCGTGGGGTGAAAAACAGGTGGACGTGGCTCGGGCGCTTGCTCCCCCTCGTCATCGTGGTCGTGTTCGCGCTTGACGAAGTGCGCTTTGGCGAGTCGGGCATGGGCCTGCATGGTGGCGGTCGTAATGTCCACAGGCTGCGTCGGCGCTTGCTCCCCCTTGGGCGTCAGGTATTCCAGTAGGGTAGACACTTCATCCCCGGTGAACATGGTGCGCGTCTGCGGTGGGAGCGCGTCGGCCTGTGGCGGCAAACTGACAGGCACCTGCTCCCCCTTGGGCCAGAGGCCCGCCGCTCCAACAATGCGAACAAAGGAGTTCGAGGCTGAATCGTCGTTAAACACCTCCTGCTGAATCACGGCGCGGAGGGCGTCAAAGTCCGCAAGGGCGTTCTCGGCGCGGGTCCACTCATCGCGGCGTTCTTCGTCCGTGCGCAACAGCGTTTTCAGGCGACCTGCACTTTCCGCTGTCAACCCCTGGTTCTCCTTCGCCAGCCCTGCCGCGTAGCGGATCATGTCCCGTAACTTGCTTGCGTCTGTCCGGGACGAGGATAGGAACGAGGCTTGTGCCGCGTCCTCATACTGCTCTGCCGTAAACGTCTGGTCACTCATCGGCTCGGCTCCTCTGGGGGCGGTACAGGAAGGGGGAGCGGAAACCAGTGAGTCGGCCCGTCCACGGTCGCGTGCTGGCCTACCAGCCAAGACGCCCCAGCGTAATGCGCCGCCAAGAAACACGGCTCAAGCCAGTCGCCCATATACAGCACCACGGGCGTCCCATCCTTCGGGGCCGTCGTAATTGGCTGCCACTGCTGCGCCTCCAGCAGCGCGGCGAGGGCGTCGAAGTGATTGGCATCGTCAGCATCGTCCATACCGCGTTGATGCCAAGACAGCGCCTCTTGCGTAGACGTGCTGCGAAGCTCAGCTTCCGACGCGAACAGCGCACCCTTGTATGCCTTGTCAGCCCTGTCCTGCACCCACGCGAGGCACGCCGTGCGGTCGGGGGTCATAGGCGCACCGCCTCTGTGACAATGATGCAATCAGCTTCCCTGGCTTCAACCGTGAGGCCTTCGCTGATATGGATAGTCAGCCACGGGATCGGAGCCATCTCACCGTTCTTCGAGACGCGCTCGATACGATTCACGAGTGTGCGAAACTGACCATCCGCCCGCCGCGAGGCTCCAAAGGTCGCGCACCCAAGGGAAAACGTGTCGTTTGTTGGAATCACCAGAACTGATGTCACTTGCATCGCCATCACCAAACCCTCCAGATCGCCAGCAGGAGCATGGTGAGAAATACCAACTCCAACCCGCGAGCTAAAAAGGAATCAACATCGTTGCTTATGGCGTCCTTGTGGAGACACCCGCAGGCAAATACTGCCGCTGCCGTCGCCACGATTTGCAGTATCAACGTCGCCATCTACTGCCCCTCCTGCTTCGTTTCCAACGCGCCGCCGCAGTAGCCGCAGAATTGCTGCTGGTTCTCAGCCGGCGTTCCGGTATCGAAGAACCACGCATGACCGCACCCGGTGTGATAGATGCCGTCGTCATCAACCGCCCATGCGCACGTCTTGCGGAGTTCGTCAGCCGCCGCGAATAGATGCACGTTCACGTCTTCCACGACGGCGCCAACGGCCACGTCCTCACACGCCGTCGCCATCTCGTCACGTGTCATTGCTGGGCCTCCAGGTCGGTCATGTTCGCCTGTAGGTTTCGGGCAATCTGATCCCGAGCACACGCGGCTGTCCATTGGCTTCCACCGCTTACCATCTGTCCAGGCATCCGCAGGGATTGGATAGCGACCTTGAGCGCCTCCCACTGTTCACGGCGGGCATTGTTCTCGTCGTTCAGGCGGATCACCTCCTGCTGCAGCTCCCACACATGGTCACGGACTACCACGTCGAGTTCGGCGTCCAGGGGCGTGGGGACGAGGGCGGTCAGGCGGGCGACTTCGGCTTCGGCCTTTTCGGCGCGGGCCAGCCATGTGTGTTCAGTGCCCTTGTCGTGCTGGCACACAACACACTCAGTGTCATGGCCGCCAGCACAAGCCATCCAGTCCGCCATGTCGTGTTGGCACAAGTGGTTAGTCAGCGCCAGTGTCAGCCGCTCCACTTCCCCGGCCAGCCGGTCACGGTCGGCACCCACGGCAAACAGTTCCTGCCGCCGCAACTTGAGTTCATCGAACGTCGCGCCCTCGCGGTAGCGCACGGCATCGTGATCCTCCTGAAGCGCATCAAACTCCAGCTGAAGCGCCTCATGCGCCTCCCGCAGCCGTGACACCAGCGCCATCACGTCGCGCCAGCCCTCCTCGACGCGGCCATCTGCCAGACGCGCTGACAGGCCTTCACAGAGCGCCCGCGCCTCCGTCACCTCTGCCTCCGTCAGTCGATCCGCCATCACTTCGCCCTCGCTTTCAAGTCCGGCACCACGCGCATCGCGGCCCGGCGCTCCTGCCGCATCATGTCCGCGCGTTCCTTGGGGGTCCGCCAGCGGGGGCCATCCCATCCCGCCTTCAGCGATTCCGCCGCGTGGGACTTGCGCCACTCGTCAGTCAGCGGGGCGCCGGGGCTAATGAACAGCGAGCGCAGCCAGGACAACCTCATCGCGTCACCTTGCTTCCTTGAACATGGCTCACGAACCCATCAATCTCACGCAACGCGTCCCATTCGTCGGTGGCGGCTGAGAGGTAGGCGGGTTTGCTTTGCGCGTTTCTGATCGCTCGGCGCGCCTCAGCGAGACGCACAATCAGGCGCTCGAACATAAGGGCATGATCACGCCACAATAGGCGCTCTCCTTCTAAGTGTTCGGCGGACTCCAATGGCCTCACAGGACCACCGCCCCGGCCAGGTAGCCCAGCAAGGACCACACGGCCCACAACGCGACAGCCCCAAACGCCAGCAGCCCAGCCACGTTCAGCACCTTCAGCCAGTGCTGGCGACGATGCCGGCGGGCAAGCTGCCGCTCGATGTCAAACACCTTGCGTGATTCGCTCATGGGCTACGCTCCCCTCTGTTCGCTGATGTAGCGATACTTCTCAGTGGAAAGTAGGGCGATGCGACGATCTACACCGCGCCGCATGTGGCGGATGATGTGCCCCGTGGCCCCATCAATCACGTCGTAATCGCCTGTCATCCGGCGTTCGTCGTTGTGGAAGTCGATGCGAAGCACACGGCGCTGCAGGAGCGGATGACAAATCGCGCAGGCCCTCATGCAGATACGGACGTTGAATCGCTCAGCCGGCGGCAACCCGCGCGTCAATGACCGCGGCGTCGTCTCGTGCATCTCGTGTGCAGCCTTCGGGGACTTCTGAGAGGTCTCCTGTTCGGAGTCGCCACAGCACTCGCAGAACTGGGAGCGGCGAAACACCTTCGCACGCGTCAGCCGGATCTGTTTCACTTCGGCTGTGTGCTCAGCAGCGATCTGTTCGTCGCTGGTCACGCCCTTCGACAGGGCCAGCTCCGCGCAGTTGCTCGCGTTATCACGCACCTTCACCCGGCCGAACTTGGCGTCGACCCGTGCGTTCTTCCGCGCCGCCCGCTTGGCTTGGCGCTGTTCCCGCGTCAGCGGCACGGGCTTGGTGAGCATCCCGAAGGCCATCACCGGTTCCCTGCGGCCACCGTGTTGGTCTTGACGACGCGCACCCCTGGCAGCGACAGCATCTCTTTGAGGCTGCGCGCCTGACCGTTCAACGCCGTCTGATTCACCTGGAGCAACGGTAGGAGGTTGGGATGGGCGGCGATGTGCGCCACGAACTGCGCGAAGTTGGTCACCTCGGCGCTGTAGGTCGTGCGGTGGCTGACCCCGGCCACGGCCGGCACAGGCCGCGGCGCCGGCGCGATGGGCGCTGCCACGATGGGCCGCTCGATCATGGCGTGGGCTTCGGCCACCATCGCCTCGTCACCGAACTGATGGCCCTCAGATTCCATCGCCGCGGCTTCCGCCAGGACCCGCGCCTCTTCGGCCTCACGGGCAAGACGCTCGTCTTCCCGGCGCTGCGCGTCACGGAGGCGCTGCTGTTCGGTGTTGTAGTCCCCCAGTGACCGCTTGATGATGGCTTCCGCCTCCGTCAGCGGGGCTTCCGCCTTCCGCTTCTGTTCGACGGCCGTTCGATGGGCCGTGAACGCGGCCCTGACAATGGGGCCAAACGCCGCGTCCACTTCCCCACGCAGCGCCTTGATCCCTTTCAGGATGTCCGCGGCGGCGGCATACGTCTCGTCACTGGTGACGGTCAGCGCGCGCGCCTTCTCCGGCCAGGTCAAAGCCTGGGCCATGACCGCGGCGGTTTCCGGGGTCTCAAGTACGGCAGTCTCATGCGACATGGGCCAACTCCTTCAGGTGTTCTTTGCGCCAGTTCACGACGCGCACGGCGGCGTGCCAGGTGGCGCGATCAGTCGGGTCGGTGAATCGGTGGAGCCGGTACGAGCCGTCCCCGGGCAGCACCAAGGCTGCGCGGGAGAACAACGGGTGCTGCGCGTAGAGCGGGAGGGCCATCTCGGCGTAAGCGGCTAACTGAATTGCCGCCGACGGATACAGCGCGCGCTTCACGTCCAGCACCGTGCGGAGTGTCCGGCCGGGGTGTTTCTGATCAGGGATCACAACGATGTAATCCAGTCGGCCCGCCGTGCGCGACTCCGGGTCGCACAAGGGGAACTCCGCGAACTCGATCCGCGCGCCGGTGTCGGCCATGAACTTGCGCCAGCCGGTCACGCCGCCCAGCAGCTGCTCGTCCAGGGTGTCCTCGTCCAGGTCCCCTTCCACGTCCAGGGCGATCGCGGTGTGCAGATGGGTCCCGCGGGCCTTCACGGCATCCGAGAACCATGGCCCGTCGAACTGGGCCAGCCCCGCCTCTGCGAGGATCTGTGTGACGGAAGTCAGCACCATGTCGCCGAGCCGGTAAACATGACTCGCTTCGTCGAAGGTCATGCGCGCGTCGTTCTTCACCCAGAGGGTGCCAGGGACGCTCATCCCTCCGCTCCAGGTTCACGGCTCACGATGGCGATGGTCTTGATGTTCCGGCCGTACTTGTCCTCGGTGAACGTCAGTTCCACGACGTCCCCGCCCTCTTCGGCCTCTCGGAGCGTGGTGGACACGATGGTGTCAAAGGTCGAGTACCACTTGCCGTCGCTCCCCTTGAACGCCCACTTGCGCCACGGGCCTTTCTCGCTCTCGCCATCCTTGGACTGCAGGCCGCTGACCTTCACCTTGCACGACGCGAGATTGCCAGCCGGTGCCGTGCTCTGCGACTTGCGTTGGGGGGCCTGGACGGGCGGCTTCGCGGCGGGCCTGGCGCCTTCCTCGGACGCCACGGCCTCACGCACGCCCTCTGGTAGGTCCTCGATGTCCTGCGCGAACACGTCAGAGGCGGCGGTGACCGTCAGTGTCACGTCGATCTGGGACCGCTTCTTCGCCATTTTCAGGATGGTGTTGGCGACATCCGCGTGATTCGTCCTGACCTGCGGGATCTGATAGGCGCCGTTCTGGCCTTTCTTCCAGACGCTCCGGCGCCGATCCTCGGGCGTGGCGTCGAACTCCTCCTGGCACACGGCCTTCCGCCAGCGGTACTTCTCTTCGTTCGAGGAGGCTTCACCTGTGCCCGACCCGAGATACATGCCGGTGGCTTGTGACGTCGCACGCGTCTCCACTCGATACCGCGCTTCGTCGTGCGTGGACAGGTCCGCGACGATGGGCTCGATGGCGATCCGGAACGTGCTGAGGATCTTCTCGGAGCCCGGCTTGTAGAGGGTGGGCTTAGG
This sequence comes from Acidobacteriota bacterium, assembly GCA_024653875.1. Lineage (GTDB taxonomy): Bacteria > Acidobacteriota > Vicinamibacteria > Vicinamibacterales > SCN-69-37 > SYFT01. The sequence goes on along the minus strand of JANLHE010000192.1, from coordinate 42,391 downwards.
TGTGCCAGGAATCGTGCCGAAATGGACGCCGTCCATCATGACGGCCTTCATCACTTCCTGAATCAGGTTCACCTGGGCGCGGATTTCAACAGCGGTGGCCGGCCGGTCCAACGCCAGTTCGTGCCGTTCGACGGGTGCGAGTGCGGTCGTGGTCATCGCCACCCTCCGATCGCCATCCGTGCCACCTGCGATCCCGCCGTGCCCGTGATCGGCGTCGCCAGCGCCTCCTCGAAGGCCTCCACAGTCCGCTCGTCCACCTTCATCAGTTCCAGGTGGCGCATGACGATGTTCATGGCCGACTGGCGCCGGCGCTGTTCCGCGTCATCCGCGCACGGGTTCAGGTAAGGGAAGTGCAGCGCGGCGTCTTTCACTTCCTTCGCCAGTGCCAACCGTGCCACCCGCCGGGCTTCGTCCCGGTGCAGGCTGGACTGGCCGTTCAGGGCCTGCCGGGCGCTCCGGCGCAAGGTGGTGATCGTCGCCTCCGGGAGTTCGTCCAGGTGCACGTTGTCGATGGCGCCCAGGGCGTGGGCCTGCATCGCGTAGTACAGGAGGGGCACCAACCGATCCACCAGCAGGGCGATCGTCAGGTCCCGCTCTTGAATGGACATCCCTGCGGAAGGCTCGAAGGCCGGGCCGGACTTGCGAATCAGCGCCAGCACACTTTGTCTGTTCTGGCGCGCTTGCGGCAGGGCGTCGGCTTCGTGGTCGTGAATAGCGCTCATTTGACACCGCCATCGGCCGACTTCTCGACTTCTTCACGAACGAGCCGGAGCGCATCCCGCCATCCGCGTTCGTAGTCGCCGCGATATCCAACCATTTCTTTCCAGGTGGCCGTAATAATTCCAAGCACCTCGCGTGTCGGAATCGCCTTGAGGCGCTTCGGCTTTGTGCTATCCTGTGTCTGTTCACTCATCATTCGGTTCTCCCCTCACTGGCCCCTGTTCACAGCAGGGGCCGAACTTTTAGTTGCAGCCCCGCCTTCGCCAGGTGCATCACTTCGCCATTGCCGCCTTGCTCGTCTTCAGCATCGCCTGCGCTTCTTCGCTCGTCACAATCGCCAGCCGTTGCACAGGCTTCGCGAACGTCAGCGGGATCGTTGATGTGATGTACTTCAGGTTGTGCTCGACATAAGCGTCCTCCGGCGTAAAGCCGAAGACGCCGGTGCCGTTCGTGCCGTAGCTGCCGTCTTCCGCGGGCGACGGCAGGACGTTCCGCTCCCCACCGGAATACGCCTGCACGATCTGCATGGGATTGGTCAGCTGCGAGTCCACCGACGACACCTTGTTCACCATGTAGTAGCCGACCGGGTCCGCGACGCCCTCGATGAACACGTACATGTAGAACACGACCGCCCGGTCGTTCATCAGCTTGAACCGCTTGATCAGGTTGTCGCGCTCCATCGACCAGGACAGCGACGGCGGGGGTTGCGTGGCGAGAAGGCCCGCTTGGTTCGCCTCCGTGGCGGCCTGCTCCTGCAAGGCTGTCTTGTTCTGCACATCGCACGCGAGGGTGACGACAACACAGGCGAATACCGCGATCAGCTTTCTCATTTGACCTCTCCGAAGTTAGCGAACTGGTTGACGTTAAGTTGATACGGCAGCGCGTCGGATTTCCAGAGCGCACGATTCCACATGCGGCTCTTGGCGTTGTATTCCTCCACCCATCGCGAAAGCTGCTGCTTCTTCTGCGCGACCATCGCCGCTTTCGAGAAGGCCGCGAACATCCGGTCGTCCTCCGGGACGGCGCGCACCGTCGCGAGATCCGTGTCGATCTTCCGGCAGGTGTTATAGATTTCCTGGAACTCCTCGTAACGGACGACTGCTGTATCCGCAATCGACCCAGCTCGTGTCAGGAACCAGCCGCCGACTGACACGGCGAACAGCACGAGGATCACCCATAGGACAGACCGCTTCGCGAACCGCACCTCGTCCATTGAATCGCAACTACCCATCACGCCCTCCTGTTAATCGGCCCGTGCGGACTCGCGGGTGTTTGGCCCGCTCTCAGTCGTTGGTCACCACTGAGCCCAGCGCCCGCACGAGCGCGAACTTGTGCACTTTGTCCAGTGCCGCTACACGTGAAACACGGCCGGTAAGTTATGCCGTCGCTAACAGAAACCCGCGCGACCTCTTTGCCTTCGCCCATGCACCGCCCACAATTACCCGTGGCGGCTTCATACGCGGCGCACTCCGCCTGCTTCTCTGACTCCGTGACGATGGCGACAACCTTCTCGCCCTCGTATCTCGCACGACCCTTGCGCGGGCCGCTGGCATAGACCTCAGTGGTCACACACCCGGTCAGCTTTATGGCATCGGTGCCGATTCGCTCATAGGCAAACCATTTGAAGTTTAGAGGTGCGCCAACCTTGCGAAGTGCGATGGCTTCCACATGGGCGATGTTCACGACGACGCCTGCCCTTCAGAGTGCCGGACACGAACCCACAGCACGAACACGGCCAGCGCCACACAGGACGCCACGCCAATTCCTGCAATCGCCACAGCGGCGCGCACGAAAGCCTCAGCCGCCTCCGGGTAGCCCCACGCGCTCGCCACTAACGCGGCCACCATGCACAGGCCGAACTCGACCACCACCATGCCGAGCCACCACGCGAAGGCCGTCATGCGGACCTCCGTGCGGCGCCGAAGTGGCGCGTCACCGGAACGCGCACCCCGTCGATCCACTGCTGCACCTTGGCGCCCGAATACATCGCGGCGCCGATGGGCGTGGCCACCTTGAACCGGTCAAAGTCCCCAGCGACCGCCCGGCGCTGGTAGGTCGCGCGGCTGATCGTGAGCGCGCGCATCAGGTCCTGCGGCGTCATGGCCTTAGGGAACGGCTCGTGACAGGGCCAGGACATCAGGCGGCCTTTGACCCACCGCGCGCCGCCCACAGGGACGCGCCGACCATGCCGGCCATCACGAGTCCAATGGCGAGGTCGTAGTTGAACATCCAGCAGGAGTAGAACCAGAACTCCCAGTCCGACCAGGCGTATTGCCAGCAGGGGGACATGACGGGCGCGAACACTTGCGCGAACACAACGGTCATGACACACGGTCCTTTCTGGTTGAAACAGGAAGCGACATCGACACGGGCCGCATCTGCCGCGCCAGCCGGCCCATGAGATCGCACAGGTCCGTCATGGCGCGCGTGGCCGCATCCTCGCTGGTGACCTGCAGCCCGTAGCGGGTGCCCAACAGCGGCACGAACTCCGTCCAGAACTCCGACCGCAGCCGGATCAAGTCCCGCAAGCGCAACAGCCCGCCGCCTAGGTCCCGCGCGAACTGCGACGGGTCCTTCCCAACATCGGCCGCCGCCGCTTTCTTGGAATACCCCGCCCGCAGCAGCGCCAGTTCGATCATGGCAATGCACTCGGCATCCATCGGAGCCCGCTGTGACGCGCCAAGGAAGCAGATCACCGTCAACCTCCGATCAGGGAATGGACTGGAATGGACAGCGCCGGCCGTTCGAAACTGGCGCCATGTTGACGAACACACTCATCGCCGCCCGTCGCGTCTCGCTGGCGCAGGCCGACCTGCTCGAGGCGCTGGCCGAGCGCGACCGCTGCGCGACAGAACTGCGCAAGGCCCTGGCCGCGCTGCAGGAGGCCCCTCATGACGCGACCTTGGCCTTCACGCCATCGGGGCAAAAGAGGTCTTCAATGGAACAGCCGAAGACGACCGCCAGCGGCCACGCGTTACGGACCTCCACGGAATACCGCCCCCGCTCCACCGCCGAAACGTAGGGCTGCTGCAACCCCGCGGCCGCGGCCAGTTCCACCTGGGTCCAGCCCATCAGCTTGCGGGCCAGGCGGACCCGGTTGCCGGTGGCCGGCACCGTGGCGCGCAGGGCTTGAAGTTGTTTTCGAGTGAGGGGCATAACGTCTTTTCCTGTTATACGCGCTATCACGTTATGCGTCAACGTCTTTTTCAGTCACCTTTGGGGCGCCCATGAAGGCAACGCACGTAACCTCTAGCGAATCAAGCATTTACGCCCTTGCGACTTTTTTTTCCAAGACCTATCCTCTGGGGGTGCCGACGCTAGGGGAGGTCATCGCTGAACTGCGGAAAGAGGCAGGCTTCCCCACGCAAGTGAAACTGGCAAAGGCGTTGGGCCGGAAATCGCAGATCATCAGTGACTGGGAAAACGACCGGCGCGGCGCCCTCGCGCTTCCCAACCTGATGGCGGTGGCCGTCGCGTTGCGCGTAACGGTCGATGACATCTTGATCCGGGCATATCCGGACTATCACGCCCACGTGCAACATCAGGTCGAGGCACGTGCGACTGCGGCTGTCACAGTCATGCTGTCTGCTTTGTCGTCCACGTCACCGCACGACGACACCCAGGACGGGCACCCCTATGGCACCTCCCCAGCAGACAGATCAACCCTTGCACCGGTGGCCTCCCTTGCGCGCAATATCCAGGAGGGCGCCAACGGTGAGCCATCGCACGATCAGACTCGTTCCGACGCCGACAGAATTACCACCCTCGAACACGACGTTCGCGTGCTACGGGAAGCCTGCATCCAACTCGGCCTCCTCATCGAAAGCCATGCACGCGAAGCTCGAGGCCCTCACGCAGAGGAACAGCGTCTTGGCTGAAATCGTGAATCGCTTACTGGATCAGTTTTTAAAGGAGACTGGATGATGAAACGCACGATCGCGCTTCTCCTCGTCGTGTTCCCTGCGGCCCTCGGGTGCGGTGGTGGCGGCAGCCCTGCGGCGCCCACGCCGACCATCTCGCAGGTCGCAGGCGTCTGGACGGGCAACGTCACGCAGGTGAGCGTCACCGGCGGCGAGTGCTTGGCGTTGTTCCAGCAGTCCAACGGGGGATCGGACCGCTACACCCTGGCCCTCACGCAGACGGGCGCCACCTTGGCCGCGACGGCTGGGTCACAAAACACCGGGCAAAGCTGCACCTACACCGGCACGGCGGGCGACGGCACGATCAGTCTCAATGTCGCCACGTGTGAACCGGGCGGCTACCAGGCCACCTGCAATGGCCAACAGCGCGACGTAATCCTCTTCGCGCGGAGCGTGACCGCGACGGTCAACGGGTCCGCCATGACCGGGACCGTCGGCGAAAGCTGGAACGTGTTCCGACGGGATGAGCGCACAAATGGCTTAGGCATTGTGACGGTGAACCACACGTTCACGATGACGAAGTAATGCCCACAGGCGCCCGCGGCATCTACCGGTACGGCGCTGGCTGGCGGGCCGTCGTCTCTCGAGGCCGTGGACTCACGCCTTTCAAACAGACCTTTCCACTGCACACGCCCATGTCCGTCATGGTCGCCTGGCGCGCGGATCAACAGGCGCACCTGCGGATCACGCGGAAGCAACGGGCCAACCAGGGCACATTCGAAGGCGACGCCCGGCGCTACCTGCGCGCGGTCCAAACGATGCCTACGTACGCCCAGCGCGTGGCCGACATCACCCGATGGATTGCCCTCTTCGGCACGCGGCCGCGGGACGCCATTCGGCCGATCGATATCCGCGAGGCACGGGACCGCTGGGCGATCGCCCCTCGGAGTGCCCACGATCCCCGGCCGGTTGGCCCCGGCACCATCAACAAGCGGCTGCGGGCCCTCAGCAACCTCTGGACCGTCCTCGACGGCAAGCGGGCGCCCAATCCGGTGCGGGATGTCGATGAAATCCGCGAGCCCGACCCGGTCGCCCGGGACCTGGACTACCCCACGATCGAGCGCATTATCGCGCACATGCCCGACGTGGGACGCCCTGTGCACGGGCAGACGCGGCCGCGCGGATCCCAAACCAAGGCGCGGGTCCGGGTCCTGGCCTACTCCGGCCTGCCGCCCGCCCAGTTGGTCCACTTGACGTCGGCTGACGTGGACCTCGAGCGGGGTCTGATTCGCCTCCCGCGGCGGCAGAAGGGCGCCGGGGTGCCTGGCGGCGTGCTGCCCTTGATGCCGGCCGCCGTGGACGCCTTCCGCGAGTTCGCCCGCTTGAAGTGTTGGGGGCCGTTCAGTCGGTCCTCGCTCTACAAGTCCTTCACGCTGGCCGCGCGCCGCGCCGGCGTGACGGCCCCTGTGCGGCCCTACGACCTGCGCCACTCCTTCGGCACGGTTGTCTTCGACCTCACCGACGATCTCGACCTGGCGAAGGCCCTGATGCGCCACGGGAACCGCCAGACGACCGAGCGGTACGTCATGCGCGCCATGCAACGTGCGCTCGAGCAGAAAGGCGCGCGCCTCGGGCAGACCTTCCCCGCGGCGCCGGCCGCCGCCGGCCCAGTCCTGCCGGCCCAGCGCGCCGGGGTTCCGTGGTCTCCAGGCCAGTGCTGGCGCGCGAGTTGCCGGGTCCCGATCACGGCGCAGGCCAAGTATCGCCACTGTGCCGCGTGCTTGGCGCGCCGGCGGCACCGCACGAGGACGACATTTTAGGACGACCGGTCCGGCACACAATGAGAAACATTGAGCAATTATGAGACATGCGAAAGCGTTACAAAACGATTTCACACGCACACGACGCGACGCCGCCGAGCGGAATCACCTTATTTATTGAGTGAATTGGAGTGATTGGTTGGTGGGCGCTGCAGGACTCGAACCTGCGACCACCGCCGTGTGAAGCGAGAGGCCTCACCAGAAGCCATGTGTTAACAGTCAGTTACAGCCGAGGACTCCAGTTTAGGACACGCGGACTCCTTAAGGTTTAGACGAACCACCTGTATCGTAGCAGGACTACGATCCCAATCTCGCGCGGGCAACCCTTCGGCAATTCCGAATAGTTCACACAGTGTCACCAATGGCACGGTAGCAGCCCTAGCGCCCCGCCAATCGGACGTTAGCGGGATTCTCGCGTCCGCAGCGACCGCACGATCAGCGCCAGCGCGGCCAGGTCCATGAGCGTGTCGTCCACGCTTTCGTGATTGGGCGCGCGGCCGTCTAGGGTCAGGTTCACCAAGCGGTGGTACTTCTCGCTCAGACGCACCTGTGCCGCCCGCCATGCGGGGAGGCCGTTGTCCGTGGCGCTCACGGCGTAATTGCGCAGCGGGTCTGCCTTATCGGCATAGTCGCCGCCCTTGCTTTTATGGAGTTCCCTCAGTTCATCAAGCGCCTTGAGGAATCCCGGATCGCCTTCGCTCGCTGCCATTACGTCACTCTCCGTAGTCGGTATTACAAACCCTGTAATCGGGAATCGTGCTGCGTCAATCATCGGGAATGGGGTGTGCCCGGTATTACCCAGGCAGAGCGGCCCCGCACTCATACGGCGCGTTGGGCGGCCCGAATCACCCCACAAACGTGGCCCTGTTCATTAATAATGAACAGGCGAGAATCCTAAACTCCTGACACAAAAAGTGGGTATTATTCGTGTCAGACTTGACGCAAAAACTGCTATGTTTTTCCGTCCACAAACGTGACATTGATATCGTCGGCCCTATCACGTCGCACGAGTGATACCGCCGGCTGTATCACAAAGCCCCCCGTCTCAGGGGGTTTCGTCGTGCTGATCCTCAAAGTCGAACCGTTCGCAGATCGCATTCAGCACTTCGCGGTTGACGTGTTCCGCCACGCGGTCGCGCTGGGCTTCTGTCAGCGGGTCCGAGGCGTGTTTGTCGGCCCGCGAGAGGCCAAACAAGATGCCGCTGTCGAGCGCGTCTACCAGTGCTGGATATTCCTTTGCCTTCATCGCATGGCCTCCATGAGCAGCGTCCCCACGCGGCCCTTGTTTGTCACCAGGTAGTCGGTGGCGTCGTCAAACGACGGCCCCGAAGGATCGATGATGGTGCCGGCCCGCAGAATCACCCAATGCCCCGTGGCCCCGTGCCGCTTCCATTGGGACTTGTGCCAGTTCACCCCGAGAATCCCGACATGCTCATCCACGTCCACCTTGCGCCAATGGAGCTGCACCAAGGGCCGCCCGAAGGCCGCTGACATTCGCAGCAGTTCCTTGATGGTCAACCCTTGCCGTTGCAGGAAGCGCGGAGACGCCGCTGCTGCTGCCACATAGGCGTCCTCGTAGGCAGTCCCGATGAACGACGCCAATGCCGCCACGCCGCAGTCGTGCGACCGTCGCTGCGCGTGGATTCTCATCGCATGGACGACACGGAAACCCCCAGCTTAAGCTGTGGGGAGGAGAGTCGCCCCTCTCGGTCGGTGGGTTGACTTACGGACAGTATAAGTCCTACAATATCCGTATGGTTCTGACTTTGCAATTGCGCCTGCTGCCGACCGCTAAGCAAGCCGCGCAATTGCGGGCCACGATGCGCGCCTTCAACGCCGCCGCCACCTATGCCGCGCGCGTCGGCTTCGAGGCGGGCCTGCGGAGTCAACCGAGCATCCATCGGCTGACGTACTACCAACTCCGGGAGAAGTTCGGACTGTCGAGTCAAATGGCGGTGCGCGCCATCGGCAAGGCCGTCGAGTACTTCGCCCGTGACAAGACGGTCTGCCCCGTCTTCCGGCCCGATGGCGCGATGACGTATGACGAACGTTTGATGTCCTTCAAAGGCATGGACACCGTGAGCCTGCTGACATTGGACGGCCGGGAGTTGGTGCCCTTGATCTACGGCGAGTACCAACGGCAACGCTTTGACCGCATGAAGGGACAGGTCGATCTGGTCCTGCGCGATGGGCAGTTCTACCTCTACGCGAGCATTACTGTTCCTGACGGTGCGCCGATTGAACCCGCTGATTTCCTTGGCGTGGATCTTGGCATCGTGAACTTGGCGACCGACAGTGACGGCACGACGCACACCGGCGAGGCTGTCGAGCGCGTCCGGCGGAAGCACACGAAGCAACGACGCGCCTTGCAACGACGGAACACGCGGGGAGCAAAAAAGAAACTGAAGCGAATCGCAAAGAAGGAGTCGAGATTCCGACGGCACGAGAACCACTGCATCAGTAAACAGATTGTTCAGGCCGCCAAAGACACGGCGCGCGGGATCGGCGTGGAAGACTTGACGCATATCCGCGAGCGGGCCACGGTTCGGCGGAAGCAACGCAACCGACAGGGCGGCTGGGCCTTTGCACAACTCAGGGCCTTCGTCGAGTACAAGGCGGCACTGGCGGGCGTGCGTGTCGTCGCCGTCGATCCCCGCAACACGAGTCGCACCTGTAGTCAATGCGGCCACTGTGAGAAGGGCAACCGAAAGAGCCAAGCCGAATTTCGCTGTCTGCATTGCGACCACTCCATATCCGCCGATTTCAACGCCGCCCGGAACATCGCGTCTCGGGCTCAGGCTGCCTGTAAACCAGCCTCAGAACTGCCAGGCCTCGCGGCCTAGGTGGAAAGCTCCCGGCTTCAGCCGTGGAGATGTTTACTTTGCCTCGGTGATCTCAAACGTGGCGTGCGCGGTGGACGCATACTTGAACGTGAGCCACGCGGCCCCTGTGGGTTTCGGCGGTGCCCCGCGTTCGACGTGCCAGCCCTCGTACCCGTCCTGCCATTCTTCCTTGTAGCCGGGCGTGCTGAGGTGGTACTGGTTCGAGTGGACGATCTTCGTGTTGTCCTGATTTAAACGCACGCGGGCAATCGGCACCTGCCAAGCGTCATGTGAATGCCCAGTCCAAATGATGTCGGCGTCGGCCAGATAGACCGCGTGCCGGTTCGTCTGAATCACACCGCGCGTCACGGCCCCGCCGCCCCCGTGCCCGTGCAGATAATGCATTTTGAAGGGCACCCGCGTTCCATTGTGCAGCTCCACCACAAACACCACGTACCCGGAATAGCCCCCCAGCGCAACCGGCGTGTTCCCGTAGGCTTTGATGCGCTCCGTGAGGCGCTCACAGAGATTGGTCTCATGGTGTCGCGCCACGGAAGTTTCGTGGTTGCCCTGACCCCGCACTGTCAGGACGCTGCGATAGGGTTTCAGTTTTTCCGCCGCCGTAGACACGAGCGCATCAAGGTAGTCGGCGCGTTGATGCTCCGGCCGGAGGTCGTTTTTGTTGGCGCGTTTGTCCCATTTCCCCTGCATCGCACAATAGAAGTCGCCGTTGTCCAGCACCGGGGCGTCACGCGCTAACGCTTCGTCCAGGTGCTGATAGAACAAGTCCTGCTTGCAGTGGGGGTTGTCCCAATGGACATCGGATTGCAGGAGGCAGGCTTGCGAGTCGCCCACGCGGTCCAACTTGATGGTGATGACGTGGATGTTGCGGGCGTGTTCGCGCATGGCCCACTTGCGACCCACTTTCGTGGTCACACGATCAGATCGTTTGGTCGCCATGTCGCTCCTGTATCGTGTCGTCCACGCCCCAGGCGCTGACGCGGGTGTGCGGCGTTTGCGGTGTTTGTGCGGGGATACCGCAAGGCCGCCCGGTCATCCCGTTCGGGACAATGGACAGGGGCGTGCTGCACAGATCGGGCACGGCGTTCCCGTTCGGGACAATCGTTTCAGCATGCGTTTCAGTATCCAGCCAATCGGCCACGCGCCGAAGCCACGCGGCGAGTCGCCTCACCAGTGCCCCCCAATCCACACGCCGAACACCGTGCCGAGTCCAGCACCGAGCGCGTAGACGTGCCGGGCATACCGGGCGTCCGAGTGGGCGGCGGATCGGCTGTTGGCCCACCAGACCCAACTGACCAGTGTGCCGGTCAGGAAGGCCAGCCCGAACTCCCCTTGCGCCACGTTGCGGACATTCCACGCCACGAGTGCCACCAGTAGGAAGGCGCGGCCGAACAATCGGCTGTAGTCGCGTGGACTCACCGCGCCCTCATGGCCGCCACAAACCGCGTGATCGCCTCACGCTGCACAGACCCCAACAGATCGACGTTCGCCGCCAGCCCTGCCTCAATGTGCAAAGTGACTCCGCCGAGCCTGTGCACCCGTGCCGCCCGTGCCTGACGTTCCCCATAAGCCGGATCGTCGGTGCGTGCGCCAGGTCGCTGTGTCTCAGCAATCCCCAACGCCTCATCGTCAATGACGAGTTGCCCTGATACCCGTTGGGCCTCAGCCATCACGCCCGCGTTCTCTTCGGGTGACCTGTCGCGATCCGCGTGGTGGGTGATGTAGGAGCCCTGCCCAATGTAGGGCGCTTCGCCGCCGTGCGAACTCCCCCACGAGATCGCAAACTGCTGAGGCACCAACTCGGATAACTCCCGAAGAAACACCGGATCGGCCAAGTCGATCACTTGCGTGCTGTGTGTGCTTTCATTGGCGATCTCAATCCCGGCAATCGCGGACGGAGACTGCTGGCAAATCGCCATGACCGCACGGAGGTAGTCGCGCATCACGGATCGCGTCATGTCGTAGTCGCGGGTGTCCACCAAGACGACGACTTCTGCTTTTAACCCCGCGCCGGCCAATGCCGCGAGCGTTAAGGGCAACTGGCGAAGGCCATCGGCTGGGGTGCGTACTGTGCGATACACCGACGCCACCACCACCCGCGCCACCGTAAACCCTGCCGCTGCCATCATCTCAACCCAGCGACGGTCGCCGGACTCAAGACGCACCCCCAGGTCAAACGCGGTCAGGCCGATCCACGGCTGGGGGATCTGCGCGCGCGCCGGCGGCGGCACGACGGCCGCCAGATGGTCCACCGGATCGACAGCGATGAAGTGCTGGTCGTTGACGTGGTAGTGACTGGGCTGATCTGATAACCGAGGGGCACCCGAGGACGCGCCAATCAGCATGTCCCACACGTGCAAATCAGGGCCGATCTTGCGCGCGATCGACTCCTTCGAGGGCGGCGCCCCAGGGGACGTTGCCTTGTGCCCCCACTCCGGCCCGTGGGTGTACCGCAATTGTTCACACAGCCGGCGGGTCCACTCTCGTAGCGTTTGGATATACGCCTCCGATCCGTCCCCGTGCGGAAACGGCAACGCCGCAATGACTCGCCGGATCGTGCGCCAGACCGACGCTGGGATCTGATCGTCTGGTGTCGGTGGCTCAGGCGGCTCCACGGGCGCGGCGAGTTCGGCTCGAGCCTCTTGTGCGGCCACGGTGTAGGCATCGCGGCCGGTCGCAACGGGTGTCACAGGCGGGATCGGAGGCACAATTACCGGCGTTTGCACCCGCACGATCCGCACGGCGCCGGTCTGTGCCCGTCGGCCGGCACAATCGACTACAGCCCCAAGGCGGTATTCGCCCGGCTCGGTGATCGTCGTTTCGAGCTGGCCGGCCGGCTCGGTTTCCATCGCCACGCGCTGACCGTCCAGCGTGAGGTAGACCTGGACCGGGGCATGGCCGTGGCCTTCGACGTGGTAATCGGCGGTCAGGTGGAAGGGGGCAGGGCCACCGGGCGTGTAGTGGTCGATGGTGACGCCCAGGCGTGGGAGTTCGGGAGTAGGCGCCGGGGGCGGAGGGGAAGGTGGAACAACAACCGGGGGAAGCGCCACGGCAGGAATCGGCCCGACGTCCGCCGCCGTGACGACGCGCTGGCGCATGTCCTCGGGCAATTCCCCGGCGCCGACGCTCCAGTGCAGCAGGCCTCCCCCGTCCCAGGCTGGCCCATAGCCTCCGGGGATCTGCGTCACCCCTCGCCCATCAAAGGCCCACGGCACCGCAATCACCGCATCGTCCTCGGCACGCAGCGTGGTCAGCCACACTTGCCCGCTGACTTCGCACAACGTCGGATGGAGCGCCGTCCAGGGCAGCGACAGCGGGCGGAAGCTCAGGCTCCGAATCACCCGCCCGTTCTGTTCGATCCACATGACGCGATCCACACTGAGCGCGGAGACTTGCGAGTACGGGAAGCGCAGCACCGGCCGCGCATCGGGTATCTTCCAGACCGGGTGTGCCATCCCCGGCATGTGGACGCTCAGGCCCACGCCGGATTGATAGTCGTCTCCAACCACGAGCGCGCCATCGGGCGCCATGTCCAGCAACACCGCGAAGGGCAGTGACAGCCCCCACGAGGTCCAGACGCCTCGGGTGTCATGCCACGCGGCCCAGCCGTGCCGAGACGCGCGGACGAAGGCGACAGGGCCGTCAGCTACCGCGCGATCATCGGACCCATCAGCTGCACAGGACCGCAGGGCGCGGCCATCGGCGGCGACGTAGATCGCCCGGCCGCCCCACCAATCGGGCATCCCGGAGGTCGGCGGCTGGCCAGGGACGCGGACGCCATCCACGTACACGCCGTCCCCAGCGATGCCGTGGGCGACCCGTCCGGTGCCGGGTTGGATCCGCATCGGTCAGCCCTTCGCCAACTCGGCGCGGGCTTCATCGGCAGCCGTGCTGAACGGCACCTTCGCCCTCACCCACGCCGCTTCCACGTCGGCGGCCGTGACCGGCACCCCGCCCGACGTCAAGGAATCCGCCTGCGCGGCCGCGCGAATCGCCTCCAGCGTGGCCTCCCCTGAGCGAATCAACGCCAAGCCGGAAGCCCGCAACGACGCGGCCTTAGCCAGCGCGCCGGGAATGTCGCTGATCTCAACCCGGCCGTCGCCATCCGTGTCGACAAACCGCGCCGCCAACCCCAGCAGATGCGTAACGATACCTTTGGCGTTCATCGGCCACCTCCCAGATAGATCGACGCCACTTGCAGCGCCGTGCGAATGGACACGGCCACCGTCCGCATGGCCTCATTCCCATCCGCCAGCTTCGCCAGAAAGTCATCCATGACGGTCATCAACGCCTGAACCGTAGAGCGCAACTGCGGGTCCGTCGTGACCGTGGCCGCGATGTCGATCACCGCGTGGGCACGGGGCTCCAAGTCGATCACGGCCTGATTTACTGCGTCCCGCTGGGCGAGCGTTATCAGCCCGGCCGCATGAGCCGCACTCGCGGACCGTCGCGCCTCCACCACGAGATTCCCGACCGACTCCACCGCCGTGGCGATCTCAATCGCCTTCGCGCGCGTGGCTTGAATCTGGGCCTCCGTTGGATTGGGGGTCACCGGGGCCGGGGTCAGTCCGCCACACGCCGACGCGGCGACGGCGCTGGCCAGCAGAAACGGCAACACGATCACGCCCAGCCGTGGCTTGACCGACCCGTCAGTATTGGCTGCGATCGTCTTCCGAGCGGTGCCGGAATCCTCCAGCGGCTTGGTCCCGGCGGTGAACCACTCGCGGATGCCAGACGCCAGCGCGCCATTGATCACCGCGTCGATCATCAGCACACCCGTCTGACCTTCCAGAGTCCCAGTCACCCGGTTGGCGATGTACGTGAGCACGGCCGCGATCGCACCGGTGTAGATCCAGACCGGCACTTTTGAGGCAATCGGCACCTCGGCCAGCGCGCGCTTGGCCACCCACGTCAGAAAGATCGACGCCGTGACGATGGTCGTCAGCGACGTGAGCTGCAGAATCGATACACCTTCCATGTCCGTCTCCTTGCGGCCTCAGCCGCGTCAGTTACCTAACGTCTTTTTGGCCCGCACCTGCCGGCCCCCATTCAACGCGCATCGTTCATCCGGCGCGTGCCGTGGCACGATCACCCAATGACTCGTGCGGTCCAAGTACTGGCCCGCGCTTTCCCGTTCCAGCACTTGCACAAATCCTCCGCGCGCCCAGTCGTAGACGCCACGGCCACCGGGCCAGGGTTCGTCCTTCGGGCGGTAGTGGACGGCCATCATCCCAGCGCCCGAATGTGCTCGGCCATCCGCCGCGCCCACCCGTGCGCATATCGGGCGTTGCTGACCTTCCCGCTGATGAGTCGCCCGATCATTTCCACACGGTCCGCGATGATACCTACGGCCAGCACGCGCCGGTCAGCGGCGGCCAAGAGTCGTGCGGTCTCAGGACCCATCACGCCATCCGGCGCCGCGCCCAGCACGCGCTGGAGCGCCTTAATGGGCGTAACGTGCCCGGAATGCACCGCCCAGTCGATCACGGCATCGGACAAGGCATCGGCGTGGTCGCTAATCACCACGTCCAGCCGCGTCCTGCGCAGCCACGCAACGTAGTTATCAGCGGCCTCTCCGGCATTGGTCGGCGCGAGTAGGTTGAACTGCGTCAGCCAGCCCGGCGTCTGGCCGAATCGCGTCAGGCCTTTACCGTCACCAATGTCCTTGACGCCGCCTTCGCGTTTTAGGACCCTGGCGACGATCTCGTCTTGCGCGGCGGTGGTCATGGCTTGAGGGCGATGATCGCCTGGATGATGCCGTAGACCGCGCCGGACGCCGTGAGGGCGATCCAGATCACCGACGCCAGCGTGAACCGCTCGTTCTTTTGCGCCTCGGATAGCTTGCTGGCGACATCCACCGCGAGCGCCGCCGCGTCCACCGCCTTCGCATCGGCGGTATCCGCTCGGTTCTGGATGCGCTCGATCAGCAACAACGAATGCCCCAACTGCGTCTGTTGCGCCGAGAGGACCGATCGCAGTTCATGCCCGCTCTTGGCTGTCATCTCTAACCGCTCATGCGCCAGCGTGAGGGCTGTCTCGTGCCCGGCAATCTTCACATGCGCGTCTTGGATCTTCCCGTTCAGGCGAACGATTTCATCTTTCACACCCGTGATGAGTCGATGCGTGGCCTGATCGGATTGCTCAAACCGATCAGAGAACTGCCGCGACAGGTCCGTGAAGTCGTCACGCACGACAGGCCGGGTATCAGGCGACATCAGCCGTCACCCAATCCGCGGCAGCAGCAACGCCACCGACAGACACAGGCACGCCCACGCCAGGGCCGACGTGCCCTTCGACTTGAACACTTCGACAAACGACAGCGCCATCGCCGCAATAATCAGCACCGTTTGAATCGTCACCATTCCGTCCTCCTTCGTGTGCGGGCCTTCCCTGTGATCTCCTCGGGTGAAGATCTACGGCCTACCGCCGCCTCCTGGCTTGGGTTGGCTTGGAGCCGCCGCGGTCTCGCGTGCCGCCGCCTGGGCCTGCTGCTGCTTGAACTGGGCCACGCGTTCTTTGGCAACCACCTGGAGGATTTCCCCCACCGTCGCGGGCCGTTTTTGACCGTTCGCGTCCGTGATCACAAACTCGGTATCAGCCGCCTGGAACAGGACATTGACCGCCGCCTGTGCCTGCGCGTGTGACAGTTGGCCAGCTTTGTACTGCCCGTGACCCCAGACGGCGATCAGTGTGGCGAGCACCAGAGCAATCGCCACGAGCGCCCCGGCAAGATGTTGTTTGTACGAACTCAGCAGATTCACGATGGTTCCTTTCGATGATGGGCTAACGGTTAGGGGCCAATACGATGCGGTCAGTTGTGCCCGGAGGCACTGGCGAGAGCGTGGGGGTTGCGGAGTCCACGAGGACTGTCCGCAAGTGCGCCGGAGGTGCCCACGGCATCTGGCGCAGGAGGCCAATCACTTTCCCGGCAACCACGGCGGCGCTCATGGACGTGCCCTGCCAGCCGTACGCGGTGGCCGAGGCGTAGATGTCGATCTGCGGCCCGAAGTTGCCGTACCACAGCGGGGCAGTGCCAATCACGCCGCCCACCACAATGGCCGTCTCACTGCGAGCGAGCTTCTGAAAGAAGGTCCAGTCCGGGCCATGACCACTTGGGACGATCACGGCAAGCCCGTCCTGCGCGGCCTCGTCAATGAGCGCGATCCATGCGGGGACTTCGCCGGGACCGCCCATCGCCATCAAGACAGCAGCAGGACCGTTGGCCGGGTTGTGATCGGCAATCACCCATTGGAGGGCGGCAGTGATGCTCGCGTCGTAGCCGCCGCCAGAGCAATCGAACACACGTACGGAGATGATGGGGCCTGCCCCGTAGTCGCGCGCAATCTGTCCCACCGTCGTGCCGTGGCCGTTGCAGTCCGCGTGAGGGCCGGACGCGTAGTTGGGGCCAGCCGTCGTGTTCACAAGGTTGACACCACTGTCGATAATGTAGAGGCGTGGTTCGACCTGTGAGTGCGCGGCGACGCTGCACAACAGGGCGGCTACGATGATCACCAATCGGCGCATCAATAACCCCGGCAAATGACCATCAAGCCTGTGCTTGCACCGGATGAATCAATCGACCCAAGTGTAAGCGTGGTCGTTGTGGTAGCTACTGCCCATACGGCATACGCGCCCGCACCAACATTTGTGACCACACAAACTGGGGCTGTAGACCATGTATTACCAAAAGTGACAACATCCCCAGAGTCCGCATCGGCAATGTAGAAGGCGTAGTCTTTTCCGGCGATACCCGTGCAGCCCGTGGTGCAACTCGGCGTCCCCACCGAGTCCATGATGTTGGTGCCGAGCAGCTGGTTTCCGGTGAGCTTCCACGTCCCGCTAATCACGCCGTTGCCGCTGGCGTCAATCGAGATCCCCTCATCCCCCCCATCCCCACTCAGGTAGTTGGAGCCGAGGGCGATGTTGGCGGCGGTGCCCGAGAGGGTGAGCGTGGAACTGAACGCGCCCGTGGTGAAGCTGCCACCGCCTGAACTCGTGACCGCCCCGGCGTTCCACACGCCCGTGGTGATCGTGCCGAGGTTGTTTGTGGTGCCGGTCAAGGCCACGCTGACCGTGCTGCCAATCGCCCCTGCAAACGTCGCCGCCTGCAAGAGCGTATTCCCGCTTGTGACGTTGATGGCGTAGTTGGTCCCTGCCCCGGTTGGGGCCGCGATGCGCAGTCCACTAGCCGTCGTGACGTTGGCAAATGCCGCCATAGAGACAATGTCAATCGCGGCATAGTTCGTGATTGTCGCGCCGGTGTCGGCGACACCGGTCGCAATCTGAAGGGGAGATACGAGCGCATGAGTGCCGCTCGCCGCAGTAACAAACGCGCCTGCGAGTTGAGCCTGAAACCCATTCCCACCGCTCGTCAGCGTGGCGGTTGCGGGTATGTCGAATAACGCATACGCGGCAGGGAGCGTATAGCTGCCCCCTATCGTCAATAATTGATTCGTCGGACCGGTCGCATTGACACCAACGTGGGCCAGTGTCGTTGCCCCCGTGACGCCCAGTGTGGTGCCAACGGTCACGGCATTCGCAAAGGCATTCGATGCGGCGTTCAAGAGCGGCACGTTGGCACTGAGGTTCGCATCCGGCAGATCCCCGCTCATCGTGGAGGTCGCCAGTGCCACGGTGAACCCCGCACCCGTGGCGCCCGCCACCAGCGTGGCCGTGCGCGTGATCAAGTCCTGCGTGGCCGATGTAATCGTGCCAGACAATTGGGCCGCAGGTAGGGCTGTCAGATTAGCTGCGCTACCACTCGATGGCGTCCCGAGCGCCCCATTCAGCACAACTGGCGCACCCGCTGACCCGACGTTGATGGCGAGGGCGGTGGCTACCCCGGTGCCGGGCGTCACCCCTGCCCACGTCGTTAAGTCCGCGTCGTACGCCTGTGTCGCTGACCCAATCGTGTAGGTGGAGTTGGCCGCGTTGTCACCAGTGTTCGTGCCGCTCAGATTAGACGCACTGACGGCCCCCGTAAACGCCGCCGCCTGGACGGCCCCGATAGTGAGGGCGAGGGCATTGCGGGCGTAGAGGCGCACATCGCCGATGGGATCACTCGCCATCAAGGTTAAGCCGCCTACGCCATTCGACAAGATCCGCACACTCGCCGCGATCTCGGAGGTGGCTGTCGTGTAGCCCTGCGAGAACGCATCGACATACAGTGATGTCGTGCCACCCGTCACCTCAAACTCGCCAAAATTCGCCGCGCCGCTGGTCGTATTGACAACCCTCAGTAGGTTCGCGCCCGTCCCCCCTGCGCTAAAACTGTGCGTCCCGAAGCCAGTCCACGTGCCCAGCACAAACGACGGACTGGACGTGGTGAGCACGTTCTGGTCCATGTCGTAGAGTTCGTTCGCGCCTTGGCCGGTGTTCACCGTCGTAAACGACGCCCCACTCGGCCAAGTCAACGTGCCCGATGAATTGTGCAGGTTTGTTGTGAGAACCCCAGGCACCGCCGAGGGAATCATGATCCCGTGGGTAGACGGCGACCCGCCTGATACGCCGATCCCTGCGCTGAACGTCTGCGACGGCACAAACGTGTTCGCCTGATTCTCGTAGGCCACGTTCGAGAGCGTGCCAGCCGTGTTGATACTGGTCCCGTTCAGGTTGTAGCCAACCGTGGTATTGGTCGTGCCGGTCACGGTGATCGTGTTGCCGCCGCTCTGCGCGATAATCGAATCGCCCAGCGCGTTGGACGCCGTGAACACACTGATCGCGCCGATGGTGCCCGAGACCGAGGAGCCCAACGCCACCACAGATCCGTTAAAATAGAGCGTGCCGGCACTCTGGTAAATCGCCATCGCAGTAGACGCGGGAATCGCCGACGCCAACACAATGCCGTGGTCCGAGGCGGTCGCGCCGTCAAGCGCAATGCCAGCAGTCAGCCGGATCGTGCCGGCCCGAACCCCACCGGTGCACGTGGTCGAACCGATCGCGCACCCAACGATGAGCGCGTTGGCGGTCGTGTCGGTTGTCTGTACCGTGGTGGCAATCACCGGGCGCACCTGCGCCGACAAGGGGGTTGGATTCGCGGCCACGATCGCAACTGCTAAAATAGGTGCAACAATGAGCGCCCGCATCGATCTCACTGGCCAGAAGTTCAGGAAGCTCTTAGTCATAGGCCGTGCTCCAGGAGATAGAAAATGGTGGTGCCGATGCGAATGCGGCACGGTCAAGGCGTACATGAGCAGTAATTTCAAGACCGGCACGACGACCAGTTGCGGCTGCCATACTCGCCGCATGGCCCACAACAGAATGGTCAGGATCAATACGACCCATGGAGCCGCCAAGAAAGGCTCCACACTGGCCGAATACCAGGTCTGGGCCTCTATGAGGTCCAGGTGTTTTAATCCTCGAAACGCCAGCTTTCAGCGGTACGGAGGAAGGGGCATCACGCTTTCCAAGCAATGGCAGTCGTTTGATGCCTTCCTGCGAGACATAGGACCTCGCCCAAGCCCCAAGCACAGCCTTGACCGCATCGACAACGATGGCGACTACTGCAAAGAGAACTGCAGATGGGCGACGCAGAAAGCCCAACAGAACAATCGGTCCAGCAATAGAGTCATCGAGGTCAACGGCGCTGAAATGACCATGACGCAGGCGTCTGAGTTGCATAGCCACGATCCGCAACTGACGCGAGACCGCGTGACGCGCGGGTGGCCAATAGCGATGGCGCTCCTGATTCCGCCGGATCGAACGCAAAAAAGACCTGTTCATTAGGACAGCCGCTGCAAACTCAAAGCCCACCCAAAAGCAGTTCCGCTGGACACTTTGGCTTTGATTCCAAAATTCTTACTGGCCCCAGCCGCCGGGAACGTGATCGCGCCGCTGATGACCCGCTCGCCAGTCGCGTGCGTGCTCGAGATCGTGGCAATGGGCGTGTCGGGGGATCCGTCGCTCAGGTTCACCAGGGCGACCGTGACGGTCACGCCGGCGTTCGACAACAACATGCCGGCAATGGCGTAGGTGCCGACCAGGTTGGCCGAGTCCACGCTGAGAATGGCGGATCCGGACATGAGCTTGTCGTAAGTGGCCCCTGACGGGTAGGTCGTGTCCGTGATGGGGGTCGAGGCTTCGCCGCCGAAGGTGAACACCTCGCCCAACACCGACTGCCCCAAGGCGACCGACGAGATGTTGTCCTGGGTCCAGATCGTGGCTAGGTCCGCATCCTTCAGGACGAACTTGTAGCTGGCCGAGTCGAGGTAGATCGTGCACCGGCCGGCGCCGTCCAGGACGATCGGGTTGGCGTTGGCCGTGCTCAGGGCCGAATCGCTGTAGGTCGTCGCGGGCGTCGAGGACCCGGCCACGTAGGTGTACAGCAACCCCGCGGCCAGCGGATCGCCGTCATCGTCAAAGAACTGGCTGGGTCCGACCGGGCTAAGTGTGCCGCTCATTCATCGAACTCCTACAAGGCGCGCTCCCTTCCGGGCGATCTGCCCTACGGCGAGATCCAAGGCGTAGCACGGCATGTCCGCACTCTACCCATGCTCTGTCAGTGTTGAGGGGAACAGTCGAATCACCAAACGATCCCCACAGAAAACAGACGCGTTCGACGGTTTCTGTGCGGCGCCGGCGGTCCACCAGCGTGGATCGCAACGCGCCACAAATGCGGCGTTTGCCCTCTCAGGAGCGGGACAGAACGAAGCGTCCGTTTCCCCGGATACGTGGGTGATTTTGTGCCCCATTGCACCCTCTACTGCGCCGACGCGGCATTGTTCGGGGATACCCCAAACGTGACCTATCGCGCGCGCGCGTTCACCGCTGCCATCGCTTGGTCGAGCACGGTGCTTGAGACCACCTGGAGTGGCCTGGTTTTCTTCACCCACGCCCTGAAGTCGTCTGGCGACATCTTCTCGCTAGCCGCCGCCAGGACCGCCAATTTCTGCGCGTTGCTGCCAGCCGTCAGCACAGCATTGAGCACTTGGTCTTTCTGGCCGCGCGCGACGCCCACCCGGTGATTAGTGAGCAAGTCGCTGAACTTGTCGTCTCGCACGTCCGGATCGGCATACAGCGCCTTAGCTAATGCCCTGGTGCGCTGGATAATCTCATCCTGTGTTTGCCGTGCCGGTGGCAACTGGAAGAACGCTTCCACCGAGGCCGCCACGGCCTCTTGGGCGCGCTTCGACTGCTGCTGCTCACCCGATCGCACCGTGCGAGCCGCGGCCGACAAGTCGGGCCGTTCAGAGGCGTTGCCGGCCGTGGCCCGAAACAGCATCGACGGGGTAGCGGTGCCATCCTTGAGCGCCAGCGCAACCCGCACTAGCCGCTCCACTTGCGTCGCCGGATAGTGGAACACGATACCCGCCGTGTTGTTGAGTGACTTCACCAGTGGGTCGTCCACTTTGCCCTGTCCGATCTGCGTGATGAGTCTGGCGGCTTCATCAAACACGCCTCCACCGGCAGGCCCGCTATACCGATACCCTTCTACCGCGCCGCCCAATTCCCGAGCGAACACGACGGTATTCAAGAAGTACGCCGCCTGACTTCTGGCAAATTTGACCAGCAAGTCGTCATCGTCGTCATCGCCACCGGAAATGGCGGCCCGCAGCGCCTCTTCCAAGACCATCGGGACCGTGTAGAGCATCAACAGGTCCACGGCGAGACGTCCGATCGATGCCGGGTTCCTCAACCGTGTGCGGCCGATGGCCTCAGACCCCTGGTTGTAGACCACGCTGAAGTAGCCCATGAACTGGGTAAACAACTTCAGCGACGGCGTGCCGCGCTGAGAGTGCGCCATGTCCTTGATGTGCCCAGACCCCTGCGAGTCGATAACGGCCTGGTCCGCCAACGCCACGGATCGCTTCTCATCGTTGCCCTGCGCCCGGGCCTTCTCATACCCGCCCAGCCACGTCGGGATATCAGCCACCATCTGAGCCCGCGAAATAAACCAGAAATACGAGTCCTCAACTGCGGCGTACTTCGACGCAATCTCATGGCCCGCACGAGCGCCAGCGCCGCCGGCCACGCTGCGGCCGAGCGCAGACAAGGCCCAAGCCCCACGTGGCTGAATCCGGCTCTGGATCTCGCGGATT
Source organism: Acidobacteriota bacterium (assembly GCA_024653875.1). Lineage (GTDB taxonomy): Bacteria > Acidobacteriota > Vicinamibacteria > Vicinamibacterales > SCN-69-37 > SYFT01. The sequence continues at coordinate 20,111 of JANLHE010000192.1, read as the reverse complement.
TCGCGTTCCAGCGTCTTGTGACGCAGGCGCATAAACGCACTTTGCTTGTGTATCTGCGAGACGGTGTTCTCCATGCGCGCGGCATCGCCGAGCCAGCGGGCGACCCCACGCGCCACCCATTTCGGACCGATACGAACCACGGACACCGTGAGGCCTAACGGCTGCACCGCCGAGGTCATCAGGTTCCAGCCCATACGCGCGATCGATGTACCCTGTCGGAGCCACTCAAGGGCGCGCTCCCCCTGGTGCTGGACCGGCACGTCCCCGGCGGCAATGTCCTGGAGGGACGCCTGGAGTTCGCGGTACACCGGCATCCCGTAGTGCTGACGGATTGCCGTAGCCACCTTGGGGTGCCGCAGGATGCGGTTCACGTCGATCAACATCTCGTGATGTGTCAGGTCGTGAATCACGTCAGCGGTGTGCTGCCAGATCGTGCTGAAGTCCAGACGCATCCGGCGGTTCTTGACGACCTCTTGTCTGGCCTGAGTGAAGCCACGTCGGGTGGTGCTCGACGTGGTCTGGCCTCGCATCATCTGCTCGGCGAGTTCTTTGACGTTGTGCGCGTACGCCTTCGGGTCCGCTTCAGGGTCGTATTTGATGGGGAAGTACCCGCCAGGCACCTCGCCGAACTTCGTCTGGAACGGCACCCCCTCGATCATCTCCGGCGCCACCCCAAACACGCGCTCCTGCTTGGCAACGATCTCGGCCTTGTAGCTGTTGATGTGCGCCCAGACCGCCTTCACGAACGTCCAGTCCTTCTCCGTGAGCGTGTCGAGAATCGCTTGCACTTGTGATTCCGACCAGTCGAACCCACTCATCAGCCGCTGCTGGTTGCCCGGGTTGCCCCAGTTGAGCGCCACTATAATTCGCGCAGCCCGCGTCAGGGAATCGCCGATCTCTGGAATCTCCATCGGCTTACTGAGGTCCACCTTGTCATCCGTGGTGAACGTCTTGTTCGTGTCGGCAAACGCAACCGCGGCAGCCTCCTGGCGCACCGTCTCGTCGTCCGCGGACGCATTGATGGGGCGCATGACCGCTTCCCACATCGGGCCGCCATCCTTCCCGCCGTCCATTTCACGAATCAGTGACCCCAGTTTCCGTTGCCACGCCGCAAACCCAGCCATGCCGCGGCCAATCTGATTGGACGCCAAGTGGGGTTCCAGCGCCGTGCGCCTGGCCCCACGTGAGTGCGCGGCGATCGAGGCGGCCAAGTCGTCCATCTGCTCATTGAACGTCCGAGTGCTGGTGGACTTTAGCAATCTGTTCTTGAGCCCAGACAAATGCAACAAGTGATCGAGGGTGTCTGTCACTTCGACAAACTCCCCCACCGTGAGTTCCTGATAGGGCACACGGTTCGCTCCCTCACGCACCGCGGCGGGAATATCGACCGGCATGTTTTCTTCGGTCGCCTTCTCGATAAACTCCAGTAACGACGCTCGCTTGTCCAACGCCTTCCTGCCGAAACGCTCAAAGCTATAGCCGTCCAAGATGGCGTTGACCGGAGCGCGGTACATCTCCTGGCCAGCGAGCCCTAGACGCTGCTGGGCTGATTTGGTCCCAAGCAGCCGCGCCCGACGGACCCGTGCGTCGATGTCTTTGACCACCCGCTGCTGCTCTCGATAGAGCGCCAGCGCACTCAGGGCCTCGTGTTCCAGGTCACCAGCCTTGTCAAACTCGCCCCGCGCCGCGGCTTCGGTGGCCTTGGTCACAAGCGGGCGTACGGTGGCCAGCGCCTCAGCCGGCCGCAAGTCGCGCACGATCGCCGCGGCGACCTGCTCCTTTGCTGTGGCTGCGATCAAGGCGTATGGCACGCGGGCCTCGCGCATCTGCACGCCGCCACTACGGATCGTCTGCCGCAGATCCTTCAACGCATCGCTCAGGTCGTCGATGACATCCTGTTTTGTGCGACGAGTTTTTGACAGCTCAGATGCCTTTGTGGCCAGCGCGGTCTCTGGCGCGACAGCGATGTCCGTCTCTGTCTCTGGCGACGCCAGCGCGTCGGCCACTAGGTGTGTTTCCCCTGTCGCTTCCTGCCACGCCGATTCGAAGTAATCGTCGAGATCCGCGCCCATCGGGTAGTCCCGCCGGAAGGCCAGGGCCGCGTCCTTGAACCGGACAATCCCTTCGTCGAGATAGGACTTGATGATATCGACCACGAGTTCGAGCGCGTCGAAGTCAATCCCCATGCCGGCGCGGCCACGAAGCGTGGCGCCCAACTCCGACACGAGCGCCGCGCGCCTGGCGCGAATCTGCTCCAGTTCCGAGGCGGTCGGCGGGGCCTCTTGGTATAGGACATTCGTGTCGGGCGTGACCTGAAACTCGCCGATCAGCGTGTCAAACGCCTCATTGATGGCGATACGCTCGGCCCCTTGCGGTTCCCACGTCGCTGGCTGGCCGTCGCGGGATAGGTAGGTGTTGCGCGTGGCGCGCGCGGCGAGGCGGTCGCGCACGAAGGCGTCAAACGCCCGCGCGAACTTCTCAAGGTTCGTGCTCCAGTAGGCCTTGCCGCCCTTCTCTTGATCGAGGGCTGACGCTTGCCGGCTGTAATCCGTCGAGACGGTTTGCGGCGTATGGGCGCGCCCTGCGATGGCGTCTGATTTGAGGTACGCCAGGTAATCGACATTGGACTGCAGGCTCTTGATCGAGTCGAGCGAGTAGGCCCGTGAGCCTCCGGCGCTCTTGTACAGGTCCCGGAGCGCGGCCACGGCTGGCGACAACTGGGCGTTGCCGACCGCGACCTTGCCGTCGCCGAGGTCGAGCGTGCGGATGCGTTCCGCCAGCGCGTCAAATGCGGATTCAGCCACCCCGGCCGACGTGAAATCGCGCTTGATCTGCCCCAACCAGCCATTCACCGACTTGAGGGCCTGTGTGCCGGCCATCAACAACCGCGTTTCCGCCTGCGCTCCAGACTCCAACACCCGGTTCATGGACGACACGATGACCCTGAACGCCTCAGCGATCTCGGGTCGCAGGGTGTCCGGTGCCGTGCGCTTCCCTCCCGCACGGTTGTATCCGGTGGTGCCGGGATGACTGACGTGTTCGGTCAGGAACGGCTCAGGGTATCCCGCCAGTCCGGCTTGCGTAGCAAAGTAGTGGTCCAGCGCGTGGCCGTATTCGTGCGCCACCGTGCCCGCCCCTTGCGTCCTGGTGAGGTTAATTTCGTTCACCCCGGGGACGAAGTGCGCGGCGTTCTTCCCAGACCCCTGCGCGCCGAACGCAACGCCAAGCAGGCCGTTCAGCGAGATCGCCTTTGGAGGAATCCCCAGAATGTCGGCCATGTCCGCAAACGCGTCGTACGCGTGGTTCAGGTGTAGTTGGCGTTCAGCTTCGTTGCCGCCTTTCCCCTTCAACCAATTTCCGAAGTTAATTCCTTTAAATTCAAAGGTTTCCAGCAGCACGTCGCTGGAGATGTTCTGGCCAGGTTCGCGCCGCGGTGGCCCCGTGCGCTCCGCTTCGGTGACCGCGGTGCCGCGCACGTCGATGGCCTTCGACTCACGCTTGACGGCCGCGCGCGCCGCGTCTTCAGCGTCCGCCTTCGTGTCGAACTCGCCCTCGATGCGCCCGGACTTCTTCAGGAGCAACCACGGCTTGAAGGCGGCCTTGCGCGCTTCGGCCGCTTCCGCCGACGCGACGTCGTGGAACCCACGGCGATTGATCTCGAGGTAATGGACCGTTTCCTTGCCGCCGCTGACATATCGCTCGCCGGTCTTGACCTGCACCGCCTCAGCCGACGACACCACCTTGTAGCCTTGCCGCTGCCACGCCTCTTGCTTGGCCGGCCAGCCCCCGGCTACCGCCTTGGTCGCGCGCGCGGTCTCGCTGTAGCCCGCGTGGAGGGCACCCAACACGCGGCGCCCACCAATCAGCCTCGCCTCGTTCCTCAGCGCGTCAGACAGGCCCTGCTTCGACTCCGGATACACCGACAGCGACAGCGTGGGGACGTCTACCAGATCAGAGAGCGATGTCGGCGTGCCCTGCATCGCCCGCGCCGTGCGCACTTGCGCGTTGGCCCACTTTCGAATGGCGTCCTTGTTGTTCGCCCAGGCCAGCGTGCCGTCCATGACCCGGTTGACGCCTGCGATGTAGGCTTGCAAGTCCGCATCCGTTGGCGCCGTGGTCTGCGGCTTCACCGCGATCGCGTCGTAGACTTGCTTCACGATGTGCGCGACGACCGGCTCCATGCCGCCGTCAATGAGCGCGGCGTACTCTGGCTGCGGGTACACGTTGGCCTTGGTCGTTTGCGACACACGGAGTGTCTGGTTCTGGCCGACCACGTCTTCCCATGTCAGGCCACCGCGACGACGGTTGCGCTTGTTGAACGTGAGTTCGGCGCCCGCATCACCCGTGCCTGTCACTGGTTCAGCCGAGACAGGTGTCGGCGTTGACGCGCGGGCCTTCGTCGGCGCTGGCTTCGACTGGCGTTCAGGCGCGGCGTCTCGCTGTTCTCTCGCCGTGCGTCGCGTCACCAACTTGTCGAACACCGCCTGCATCGGCGCGGAAATCTCCACGTCAATGTCGGACCCCTTCAAGTCACGGTAGATGTCCGTGAGCCACGTGGCAAACTTGTCGAACAGCGCCTGCAACTTCGTGGTCGGGGCCTTACCGATCTGCAAATACCGCTCGAAGCCGCGGGCGAACTTCTCCTCAGCCTCGCGCCCCCAGACGCCATTGGCGGCGCCGGCCCAGGTTTCCGCCGTGGCGATGTCCTCGTCGGAAATGCCCAGCCGATCCTCAGTTGCCACGTTCCGATCCAGTAGGAACCGCCGCGCGACGTGCGCCAGTTCGTGCGCCGGCGAGGATACGTCCGGACGTTCCAAAGCTCGGATGATGGCTTTGCCGCCCTCGGCGAACTCCACAGCCGCCTTCGCACCCTGGAATAACGGTAGGCCGTTGTCGCGGACGTCCTCACGCATCTGCTGCGTCAACGGGAGATGATGAACCGAGACACCCCTGTCTTCGTCAACCATCTTGCCACCGACCATCCCGGCCATCATGGGCGATCCGTGCGTGTTCATCGCCTCTACAAACGAGTGCCCGGCCTGCATGTATGCGCGAATGTCCTGCGCCTGTTTGGTGACTGACGCCCGCTCAACAGGATGACCAGCCTCACGTCCAGTGATCGGGCTGATGGTGGAGTTGCCAAGTCCGCGCGAGACCTTGATCAATTTGTCGAGGTCGTCGCCGGTAACGTTCGATGGGCCAGAATATGCCATCACCTTGTTGGTGTTTGGCAGTTCAATCGTTCCGGCCTTCACCCCATACTTACGCACGATGTCGTTGGCGAGGTTCGGCAGTTCCCGGTCGTACAGGTTCTCGGCCCACTGACCGCCGACCTTCAGGTCTAACCCGGTGTAACCCTGCCATTCGCCTGCAGGCTGCTTCAGGACACGTTCGGCCAAGTCCTTACCGATGTGTTCGGAGACCTGATCGCGCGCCACCTTACTGATGTCGTGCGTCCTGTTTGTGTCCTTGGCTCGGACCATGAAATCGAATGTTCCGTCACCTCGATTGAAGGCCGATATTTCATGTGCCTGTTTCGATAAGTCGTAGCGGTCCTGTTGCATGGAGCCCGTGGTCCACGCGAGGCCGTCGTAGCCACCTTCGGCTGCCATGGCCAGCGCCCGTTTGAGGGCGAGTTTCTTCCAGCCTGCGCCCTTGAACGGGGCGTCCGGCACCTTAGTCGTCAACTGCCCAGCGGCTTTCGCAGCTAAATGTTTCCGAAGCGCAGGATGCCAGTCGCTCTGGATCTCTTCCACGAACAACACGCGCTGCCCGTCCACTTCTCGGTCATTCATCCGCACATGGGCCAGCACGTTGGGCTCGTCCCAATGGGAAGACTGGTACGTGTCCTTCGCTGGAACGTCTTGTTTCTCACTGACAGCCAGATCTTTCTCGTCGGCCAGTTTTGCGGCTTCCTCGTAGTTGTCGAACTTGGCGATGATGTGGTTATTGTTACGGTCAATCACGCGCCATACAGTTCGAGTCGCTGATGCTGGCAGCGTCAGCAGCACCTCGCGGTAGCCGGTGCCCCCAGGCGTCTGGTAAGCGGCGTACTTCAGGTCCTTGGACGCAGCAAGGCGTTCCTGTTCCTCAACCACGTCCCAGGCGTCCTGTGCCTCTTGCGGGAGCGCCTTGATGTCTTCAGCGATGAGCGCCTTCAGTTCGCCACGGTCGTCGCGCTCCTCACGGTGAATCAGGGCAATCGGCGGGTCGTTCGCCTCTTCAGACGCAACATCCAGATTGTGCCGCTCAAGGACTTGTAGCGCCTGCATGTAGCGTTCACTGCGCGCTTCTTGCTGGTCGTCTGTGCCACGCGACCGGCGCACCACGTCCTGCACGTGGATCTGATGCTCACCCAGCCATGCCTGCGCCTCAGCGCGCGTGACCTTCTCCTGCGACTTCAGCCATGCGCCAAAGCCGATCGTCTCGGCCTCTTCGTTCGCGCCCTTGAACTTCTGGAGGTGCGCCAGCAGTTGCGCGGCGGTGCCCTTCGGCTGCCACGTTGCCAACGCCTTCGAGATGTTGGAGTAGTACCACTTGGACAGCTTCGGCGCGTTGACCGGGGCCTCCTGGTAGAGGATGTTCGGGTTCTTCGGATCGAACGTGCCCTGGTTGCCGGTGGCGGACTTCACCTGCTCTGGAGAGAACACCACGTAGTGTGTGGTGAAATCTTCGGTGAGGTTGGCTTCGAAGTTCTTGATCACAATCCCGTCGTGGCCCTGTGCAACCATGGCCGCTTGAAGCGCACGCGCTTGGGCCGGAGACGGCATCTCCGCATCATCGTTTTTCGGCCGCCGCCCCATCACCACTTCAAACAAGTCCTGCCATGTGTCTCGCCCGTCCATTTCGAATGGGTGTTCGATTTGAAGGTAGACCGGCACGATCGCGCTTCGTCCGCTCGTGCGGACGGACCCATCTTTCAACTTGACGAGCTTGTTTCCTGCGTAGTTGTCAGCATCCTCGGCGGACTCGGTGAAGTACGACCCACGGCCAAACAGCCCTGATACCGACTCTTTGAATGCGCTGATCGGCTTCGGGCCACTAGTTCCGTGGTACACCCGCCGCGGGCCTTCAGTATCAACAACGACGCTTCTACCGAACCATTTCTTAAAGGCCTTGGTCCCCTGCTGCCCCGGCTGCTCAAGCGCCCCTTTGCCGGGCACCCCGCCTGCCGTCAGGAGGATCTTGTCCGTGTCCAGGTCCATCGCTTCCGCGATGGCGACCGCGGCCTCAGCCTCGGTTGCTGTAATACCAAAGACTGACTGCAAGGACTTGGCGCTGAAAGACTGTCGGGGCGCTTCTGCCGGCTTGCGCGCGGCCCGTCGCGCGGCTCGCTCTGCGCGCTCGGCCGCATCCAGTGCGTCCTTGGCCGCATCGAAGGCTTTGGCCTCACGCAGGTAGACGTCCGGGCTGATCGTGCGGTTTTCGTAGTCCTGCTTGAACGGCTGGAACCGGTCGTGCGCCGTCTCATAGGCCGCGTACGCCGCTTTGTAGGCAGGAGACGAGTCGGAATCGTCGGGCTCGCTCAAACGCGGCTGCCCGGCGTCTACGGCCTGCGCGGAGAGGGAGAAGTCGTCAGGATCGGCCCGTTTGAGTTCGAGCTTGGCATCGGCCACTTCCTGATCGCGGACGGCGCCGACGTCACCTGGCAGGCGCGGCTGGATCTCACCGGTGGCAAGGATGTCCTCAGTGCGCGCGGGAGAAACCGCCTTGGACCGAACGGGCGGTGCGGCCGACACGGGGGTCGGATCGGCTGCTAGTGGGGCGGGTTGTAGACCTTCGGCGGGGCGTTCTTGATCGCCTCGACGAGCTTCTGGCTGCCCGTCTCCAGCGACCGCAGGGCGATCTTCCGGCCGTAGCCCGAGTCGCGCTGCAAGTTCAGGGGTAAGCCCCTGCCGGCCGGAGGCAATTTCACGCCTGAGCGCGGTTTCGATGTCGGCTCGGAGGGCATCAACGTCATTATACACCCGCGCCTCTTCCACGGCTGACTCAAGGTCATCAATGGGCTTCAGACCGCTTGGCGTACTTTCGGCCAACACAATGGGCACCTGAAGGTCGTCGGCATACTCCCCGATGAGTCGAGCGATCGTCTCCCGGCCTTCCACGTGTTTCTCGGCATGGCTCTTGATGCTCACCGGCCGACCGTTCGATGGGTCGAGCGCGCGAGTCAGTACCCCATCCATGAAGGCTTCAACGGGGTTACGTCGCACATAGCGGACGACCGCCACACGGCCTGACGCCTTGACCTGCTCGATCAGGGCCTTGGCCTGTTCGTAGTTGTGGAGGGTGGAATCGAATACCGCGAAAAACGACGGGTCTTCGCCTGCGCTGGTAGACTTACCCGACCCTGGCCCCCCGGCTGTCAACAGCACGGCGTCCCGCGTGGGGTCCATCGGCTCGTCCAGTATCTGCCTGAACACCTGACGAACTGCGGCCCCTGAGCTCGACCGAACGGCGTTGAGATTCCCCCACCGCCGATCCGGGGAATGCGCGCCAAGTAGTTCGCGCATGTTGTCATCGTTGACGACCCGCCCGAACTGAGCTTCATAGTCCTGTTGCAACGTGTCGCGGCGTGCGTTCAGCCCACGGATCGCCGCGCGCTCGTTAGCTTCGTCAGCCGCGCCTTGGCGATGTGGCGTGACGATGATGCGACCCGGTTCCCACCAATCCGTGCCTGGGGCAACACCAAGCATCTCCAGGGTGGCATCAAGGCGTGGCCCATAGGCGGCTGCCGGCGCCGCGGTCGTCCCTGTTTCAATGCGAATCGCGTCGTCGATGGCCTGTGTGAAGTCGCTCAGGGACTCAAAGCGATGCTCCCACCGAGGATCTTCATGGATGGACTCCAGGACGGTATCCAGCGGCCGTCCGCCGGATCTGGTGATGATGTTCGGAGCGCCCGGAAGTCCGCCGGCACGCCGAAACGACGCTGGCAGGCGCTGGCCGGCGCGCGCACCACGACGAATGATGCCAGCGTGCCGGTTCAGCCCTTCCAGCATGGTCTCCAGTTCACCGCGCATCCCAGCTTCACCTTCAGCCTCCAGTCCAATACCGCCCATCTTGGAGATGGCCACAAGAAGTTCACGGCTGGAGTCGGCATCTTCTGACGCCAACGTCGCACCGTCATTCGCCAATCGCGCCTCATCGAGCTTCTGGAGGTAGAGTTGCTCCAGCGTCTTGTCGTCGCCCTCGTATCCGTTTTGGCGTGCGTCCTTGAGCAACTGGTCGAAGTGCTCGCGCTGACTGGCAGGCACGGTCGGCGCCACCACGGGAGGGACCGGGCGCTCAAGGGCTTTAAGCTTCCTCAAATCTCTGGGTGCGACCTTTTTCCCAACCTGCAGGACCGTCTGCTTGCCGGTGTCCGAGTACCGCACCAGCACCTGGCCGATGCCCGGCCGTGCTCCCTTTGGCGCCGTGGCCATGGTGCCGGCCTTGGCGTCTACCAAAAACCGCCCGGGCTTGGCCTGCGGCGCCGACTGAGCCTTGTCTGTCCGCGGCAGTTCGACGACTGGCCACTCAGGCTGTGTCGTGGACGGCTCGACGGACGCGGCATCTGGTACCAGTGGTGACACCGCGACGTTCTGTTCCTCGCGCGACATCTGGGCGAACGGCGTGGCCAGGGCTGGGGCGCCTAGTGGCGCCTCGTTCGCTCTGGATAAATCGTCTGTCAATGCCAAGAAGCGTGCTTGTTCAGCCTCGAATTGCGCTGGGGAAATAGCTCCAGACTCCAAGTCTCTTCTCGCTGCGACCCACCGATCAGTGGCAGCCTTCCATTGTTGATCCGATAGAGCGATTTCTTCCTTAGCCGCCTGCTGTCCAGTTTGAAACTCTTGAGGTGGCACTGGCTGCGCCTGCGTACCTAGGGGAATCTCGACCCGCTGGCCATTTTTGCCGCCAAACGTGATCCGGTCCACGAGGATCTCGGTGCCCTTCAGGGCGTCGTCGTTCGTGTAGGCCTCGCCCCGTCCCGCCTTGAGGTACGCGATGGTCACGTGCGGGCTGTACGCTTTCGTGTCCGAGTGGTCCAGGGCCTTCGCCAACCGCTTGTTCAGCAGGCTCAAGTACGCGGAAGAAACGTCCACCTTCAGCACGTCGCCGGAATCTGACTCCCCATTCGGAAAGAACGACGTCGCGCCCAGCTTCACCTTGAACGGCTTCATGTCGGCCAGCGCCGCACGGACCTCCTCCACGTCCTCGGTGTGTAGGCCGTACTTCACCGTCAGGTGCGGTTCGGTTTCCCGGCCATCCTCGGCCAGGTCCACATCAGGAATCTTCCGGCCCAAGTCCAGTACGCGCTCGGCCACCGGTTCCGGTAGGTTGAACTGCGTGGTCGAGTAACTGTAGGGCTCCGACGGCGCCTCGGGCTGCCCCTGCTCCACCGTGTGCCGGACCTGCACCGGATCCACGCCGGCCTGCTCAATCGCCTGGTAGGTGTCCTCGTAATGGCGCCGGATGCCGGTCAGTTCGAACTCGATCTCCTGCCGGCGCTTCGGGCTGTTCGTGTCCTTGAGTTGCGCTTCCAAGGCCCGCAGATCGCTGAACCGCTCGGCCTGCTGCTGCAGGACTGCCGGATCAGGTGACGTTCCACGGGAAACATCCGGCGAAACTGCTGGTTCCTTCACCTTGTCGGCCGGTGTGAAGGTGACGATCTCTGGGGCGGCTGGGGTGGGTGCGACGCTCGGCGCCACAGGCCCAGGCGAGGTCGGGCCAGACGGCGGCCGCGGGGGCGTCATCAGGTTCGCCGTCATGTTCTCGTAGAACCGCGTCTGGCCTGGGTCCTGCGTGCCGCGCGCGCTGGCCTTCGAGTCCTCGGTGTTCATGGCACCGATCGTTGGACCCGCCACGCCGCCACCGATGAACCCTCCGACAGCGGCCGTGCCCATCCCTTCAGTGATTGGACGCCCAGCAGCCCGATTGGAGATCCCTTGCTGTCCTACCTCCTGCCCTGATTCCATCATGCCGCCAGAGAACCACTGGATTGTTCGCTTGGCGGCAGACTTCGCCCCACCGGCATTGAACAACTGCGGCAGGTAGCCCAATCCGGCCGTCCCGGCAATCAGCGGGACGTTCAAGGCCGCCACAGACGCCGCGATTTCGCCCGCTTCTTTTTTCGACTTGCCGGCAGCGATCGCGTCGTTGAACGCGCTTCCGCCTTCGATTAAACCCTCAACCACGCCGCCGCCCAGCACAAAGCCGGTGCCCATAAAGAGCTCTCTGGCTTGAGCGGTTCGACTCAGCAGGGCCGCCGCCCCTACCGCAAGGCGCCCCCCAATCATCGCTCCCGCCTGCGCGGGCACCATGAATCCCACCATGGAGCCCAACGTCGTGCCGGCCGTGTACGCCCACCATTCCGGGTCCTTCGCCAGTTCCGGATTCTCGAACACATCGACGAGGTAGCGTTCGGCCGGCCGGGCGAGTTTCTGGATCTTCTTGTCGAGTTCGACCAGCGCCTGGCCGTGACGTTCCGCCGCGCTCCCCTCCGCAGCGACCGCCTGCAGCATGCCGCCGGCGCCGGCCGCCAGCGAGGACACGCCTGAGACGACACCGCGACTGAGCATCTCTGGGACCTTCGCGCCCTTTGGCGTAAAGGGCGCGTCAGGCTTCGGCATCTCCGGCGAGAAGGTCGGATCATCGCCGGGCTTCGCTCCCGGCGTCATGTACAGGCGTTGCGGTGTCTTGATGGGCAGCGACCCGCTTACGTCGAAATGGGGGTCACGGTCAGGGACCGTCAGATCCACTATGGCGCCAGCTTGAAGCGGCGCCTTGTTCATCTCCGCGCGCATCAGGTCCGACATGGACATCGGCCGTGGCTGCGCGGGTCCGATCGCTATGGGATTGCGCTCGAATGGCACAAAGTTCACAACCCGGAGCGGATCATCCTTGTTGGAAATCGGCGTCCTGGTTGTGCTCGGCTTTGTGGAGGCGCCGTGCGAACTCACGGGCCGCATCGTAGGGAGCATTGAGACTTTGTAGGCCTTCTCGATAGCGTTGGCGCGCCCTTCGGCGTCCCCGTCGTCACGCAGTAGATGTGTCACCTCGTGCGCGATCAACGATTCCAGATCGGAATCCCTTGACAGTCGGCTGGGGTTGATTTCAATGCCGCGCTCAGAGTTGACCCAGCCGTCTACTTTCTTCTTGTCCATCAGGGCGGGATCGCCGAAGCGCACATACCCAATCGCCTGCGCGGCAGACGGGAACTTTGTCTGGAACCGCTTCCAGGCCGCGCCAAGGTCGCCGGTGTCGTCCTGATCGGTCTGCTTGGTGGCCGCGACGTTCGGCTCAATCTTGAGGAGGGCCAACGGGTCCACGCGATGACTCGGCGCCGGTGTCATCTGGCCCAGCGGTGTGAAGTTCGTGATCTGGAAGCGGTCCTCTTCTTCGGGCGGTTCCTGCGTATGGCTGGCCACCGGCTTGAACCGCACGATCTGGTAGGGATCGTCCTCCTCGTCGTCATGCGACGAGACCGGCTTGAACGGCGTCAGCCGTGAGGTAGTCGGCGTACGTGCGGACAGACGACGGGTGAGGCCCCCCATCGTCGAGCCCAACAGGCCGAAGTTCTGGAACGCCATCAGGAAACGTCCTTATCGGCGGCCGGCAGGTTTGAGTTGGCGAATCGATCCTGTCGGATCTTTGAACCAGGAACTGCCATCAGCCAGGTCATATTGCCCTGGCGCGCGCTTCTCCAACAAACGAACTATCTGGTCCGGCGCGGACGGCGCCGCGGCTGGCGCGGCGGCGCGCGGGCTCGACGGTTCCGGTCGCATCGGGGGCGACTGCGGGACCGGAGCGAACGGGCGCGCTGGCGCGGGCGGCGCGCTCAACGATCCCATGCGCGTCGTGTCCACCTGGGCGCTCATCGGCGGCGCCGGCGGGCCACTCGGACGTGGCGCGGACATCTGAGGCCGCTGAAGCGGTTGGGCCTGCGGTGGAGGCCCGGAGGGTGCCGGGCCGCGGCCAGACAACGATCCTAAATTCACGCCGCCCTGGGGCGGTCCCCCTCCACCAGGGAGCCCACGCACCGGTCCAGGCATCTGCATCGGCGCCACACGCGACGGCTGAGACTGGAAGATGTCCGGCAATGGGCCAATCGGAGAACCGCCGCTACGAGGCGCCGCCGGCGCGCCGCCAGCGGGCAACTGCTTCCGGTACGATTCCTCGACCCGTCGCATTTCCCCATCCCAGAACTCGGCAGGCACTGACTGGCTGAGATCGGCCGCGCGCTCTCTGCGGATACGCGCGAGTTGATCTTCCTTCCACCGTTCGGCCGCGCCGATCTGCGCCAGGGACGCACCTTCAGCGCCCCACGCGTTGCGGATCCCCAACTGCTGCTCGCTGTTCAGCGCACTTGGCGCGACGCCGAGTTCCTTCGCTTTCGCACGCACGAACGACTGGAACGTGCCCGGTTGCACGGCTTCCCCTCGGGGCATGTTGTCGGATGCGGACCACCGCTGGCGCGCGCCCTCGATCGTTTGCGTGCTCAGGTCGGTCACGTCCACCTTCCGTTCCTTCGCCAACTGCGTCAGGTAACTGCCGAACGTGCCCGGTTCCAGCTGTTTGCCTCCGGCCAGCAACTTGACCTGTTCCACGTTGTCGGGTGTCAACTGATGCCCTAGCATTTCGAGCGTCGCGGCCGGGAAGCCCATCTCGTGCATGCCGTTGATCGTGTCCGTCCATTCCTCGGGCGTGTCCACCGTGGAGAGGTATTTCGCGCCCTCGGCGAGATACTTGTTGTGCCGCTCGATCTCCTTCAGCGGCTGTTCGGCGAGCTTCTCCAACGCTTCGGCCGCTTCCTTGCGGATCGTCGCATACTCGCTGGCCTTCATCCCCCATGTCGTCGCTTGTGAGACGAACTCAGGATCGTACTCGTCCTTAACCTGCGACAATAGGTTCGGATCGGTCTTCTCAAGAATCGAGCGCACGGTCGGCAGCACGGCCTTGTAGCCATCGGCGGACTTGACCGCCTGCATGATCTGTGTGACTTGTCCGAGCCCATCGGCCCGGTTGGCGTTCTGGGTCTTGACTTCTTCGGCCATCGCCTTGCGGTTCTCGCGGAGTGTTTTGTCGATGCTGTCCGCCGCTTCCCAGTAGCCTTGGGATCGGAGCGTGCTGATGGCCTTGCTCGGGTCGCCGCCAGATCCCTGCAGCGCCTTCATCGTGGCGTCCTTCATCGTGCGCTCGCGGGTGAACTCCCCCATACGCATCTGATTGATCTCGTTCTCCTGCCGCTGGGCGTGCAGGCGCGTCATGTCGCCCATGATCTTTAGGGGTTCGAACTGGGCCACTTGGCCCTGAAGCGGGATGCTGTAGTCGAGTGGCATGTCTATGGCCCTCTGTATGGCGGCGGCGGTGGCAGCGTGGTTTGTGGCGGCGGCGGTGTCTGCCCAGGCCGTGTCGCGGCGTACATCCCGGCCGTCAGCGCGGCGTCGCCGACGCCCTGCGCGCCTCGGTTCCACGCGTTGGCTCTGCCCATGTAGCCGGACGCCTCCGCGTTGCCCCGGTCGTAGGCGTTGTTGGCTTGGTCACGACCGTAGCCGGTCGCGTACCCGGCGGCCTGGCTGGAGGCGTCGTAGCCCAACCGTTGCTGGTCGTAGACGCGCCCGTACTGGATGTCCTGCTGCTTCCAGTACTCATCCCGCTCACGCTCGTAGTCATTGAGCGCGCGGTTGTACTCCTGATTCGCGCCAGACTGCCCCGCGCTGTACGCGCCCATGGCCGCATCGCGGTCCATCCCGTACCGGGTCAGCGCATCCTGATAGTTACGGTCGTACCGGCCCTGATCGATCTGCCAGTTAAGTCCGGCCGCCGCCTGCGACGCCCCACTGTTGGCCCCGAACGCGTTGAGCTCGTTCGTGTAATTGCCCTGGTAGATATCGAACTCGCGGCCGAAGTCCCGGTCGTTCTCGGAGGATCCACGCCCGTAGTTGGTCTCATCTACCGCCATGTTCTGCGAGAAGTCGCGGTCGTATTCGGACGCGGCACGGTCGTACAGGGATTGGTCGATGTTGAATGCGTTCCCGAAGTTGCGGTCGAACTCGGAGGCGCCACGGCCGTAATTCGCCTCATTGATAGCCAGGTCGTTGGCGACCTTCCGATCGTATTCGCTGGCGTTCCGCGTGTAGTTCAAGTCGTTCGTGGTCAGCGCGCGGTTGTAGTTGGTGGCGTCGGTGGCGGCGCGTCGGTCGAAGTTGATCGTGCTCTCATCCCGGGCGGCGGCGGCCTCGCGGTCGTAGGAGGCCCGTCGGCTGTCCTCATTGACGCCGAACTCGCCCATGGACCGGTCATAAGCGGTCTGGTTTTCGAGGATGCCCGCCTGCGCGTTGCGGTCAAATTCAGCCAGCCGATTCGTCGTGTCTCGGTCGTATTCACTGGACGAGCGCCCATAGGCAATCTCGTTCTCGGCACGTGCGGCTTCACTGTTTCGGTCGAACTCCCCGGCGCGCTGCGCCTGGTTCCGGTCGAACGTGTCGGTTTCGCGCCCGTAGGCGTCGGCCGTTTCCGCCGCATCGGCGGCGGTATTCCGGTCATAGGACGCCAGATCGGCCGCGATGTTGCGGTCATACGTGCCGGCCGCCTGGTCGAAGCGCATCGCGGACTGGTCGCGCGTCGCCGCGGCATTGCGGTCAAACTCGCCCAATCGGCGCGCCTCGTTCCGGTCAAACGTGTCCAGTTCCCGGCCGTAGTCGGCTTCGTACTCGGCCCCGGTCGCGGCCACATCGCGGTCGTAGCGGGCCATGTCCTGTGACACGTTGCGATCAAAGACCTGCGCGTTGCGGTCGAAGTTGATCGTGCCTTCGTTGAGCGCCGCCTGATTGTTGCGGTCGAACCCGCCCATCCGCTCCTGCTGGTTGGCGGCGTACGTGCTCTGGGCGTTCTGCGTGGCCGTGTCGTACTCGCCCTTCCGGCGCCCGTACACCTTGTCGTATTCCTGGGACGCCGCGTCCTGCGCGTAGTCCATCAGGCCCTTCATGGTGTTCACGGACCGGAGCGATCCCTTCGCTGCCGCCGAGTTCTGGATCTGCTGATTCGCCATCTTGAGGCGGAACTGGAAGGCCGGATCGTTTTCGGCCTCCGCGTAGCTGGGCACCTCGAAGTCCGGCCGATCCGACAGCCGTTCCTGGGCGAAGCGATCAAGCGCGAGTGGCGTGTCGGCGCCCGGGCCACCGGTGAAGTCCGCGCGTCCGGCATAGCGGCCTAACGCCAAGCGACCCGTCTGGGCATTGAAGTCCTGGCCTCCGGTCACCCGCTCGGCCGTATAGGGCTGCTGGCCGCTGTCAAAGCGGGCCGCGTTCATGCGGTCGAGCTCGAGCGGACCGGTACTGGCCGAGAACTCCGATCCCGGGTCATACCGTTCCGCGCGGTAGGCGTCGGTCGGCTGAAAGTCCGGGCCCTGGTTGAACCTGTCTACGGACAGCCGATCGCCGCCGGCAAACTGCGCGGCCGGACCAAACCGTTCGGCCTGATAGTCCGGTCCCCCCTCAAAGTTGTCGTACGAGAAGTTCGGGCCGCCGGCGAACGCGTCTGGTGTGTCAAGGCGCGCGCCTTGAAACGTGTCGGTCGCGCGCTGCGTCAAGCCGCCAGGGCGCGTTGATGGAGGGCCTTCCTGTCGGGGATCGACTGGCTGAACCTCTGCACGGACAGGATTCAGGGCGGCTGGCTGAGGCGCGGCGACCGGCGCGGGGGTGTTGTACGCGGCCAGATCCGTCTCGTACGTGCGCATGGCCTCGTCGTACTGTTGCTGCTTCTGCAACACGGGTTCGGCCAGGGGATGGCCTTTGGGCACCCACCCGTCGCCAGTCCACACGCCATTACCCTGGAAGGGGTCTGGCGATCCAGGCGCCTTGGATCCCATGGGGTTGACTGGCTTCACCGGCGCGGGCCGATTCGGCTGTTGCTGTGTGACTGACGCCTGTTGGAATCCTCGCGCGGCCTGCGACGGCGCCCGCTGCGTCAACCCCCCCATGAAGCCCGTGTTCGGCGACTGGAAGCCCTGCGGCGCACTCAGGCGCGACCCTTTGAAGTTCGACGTCTGGGGCTTGAACTCCCCCGACGCGTTGAACTTCTGGGCGTTGTAGTTGCTCGGCGTGAACGCGCCGAAGTTGAACGAGGGCAGCGTGGGATACGCGCCGCCACCCCCCCCGCCGTACTTCGAGGAGTCAAACTTGCCCGTCCACGGCGTGAGGAAGTAGCCCATGGTGTCGGTTCCGCCTGCGGGCGCCGGCCCCAGGGACGCATTGCCCGGCCCGCTGGCGCCCCATGAGAGCGGCGTAGGCGTGCTCATCCCGGGATCCATAGTCTGCGGACCTCGCGGATTCATCGGATCAAAGGTACCGATGCCTTTGTCTTCGTCGAAGTTAGGGTTTGGCATCGGTTACGCCCTCCGAGAAAGTGCGCCCATCCTTCCTTGATAGGGCTGATACCGCTGGGGGCCAATCGGCCGGCCCGTGGCTGGATCAATTTCCGGCGCGCCACCAGGGCCTTGCATCGGGGCGCCGCCGCCGGAAATGGGCGCGCCGCGCCACGACTGCGGCATCGGAGCACCACCACCAGAGCCGCCGCCTGACACGCCGAAGGGTGTGTTGTATTCGCGGCCCTGCACACGAGCGCCAAGAGCTGCCGTGCCTGGGTTTCTGGGATACGGACGCCCAGACGGATCGGTCGGGTTGTCGAGCCACGACTGCGGAATGTCTCCACCGGACGGCATCGGGGCACCACCACCTTGTGATCTCTGATACGGGGTCGCCCTCGCGCGCATCGCCGCGCCGGCTGCGCCACCGACGTCGCCAGGCGCGCCCCACGACCGCGGCATCTCGCCACCAGGCGCGGCCCCATTAGCCATGTCTGAGTTGTCGCCCATCATCGCGCGCATCTCACTCATGCGGCCTTGCGGTTCCAAGGCTCGGTTGCCACTGCCGATAGGTCCGCCAGACACGGACGCGCTTCGTGCGCCCATCCACGCGTCCGGCGACTGACCGCCCGACTGAGCCGGCGCGCTGGTGTTCTGCATCGGGGGCGTCTGAGGAGTGTTCCCCCACCTTGTGCTTTGATACGCGCCAAGGCCGCCACCACCAGGACTCATCATTCGTCCCATGAGGTCGTTCGCCGCGCCTCCGTTCTTCACGTAGGGATCCATCAGCGCGCGGGACTCGTCGTACCGCTTGCTGATTTCGATCGCAGCCCTGTCCGCAGCGGCACTCTGGGCGGCCGCGGCC
Organism: Acidobacteriota bacterium; assembly: GCA_024653875.1. Classification (GTDB taxonomy): domain Bacteria; phylum Acidobacteriota; class Vicinamibacteria; order Vicinamibacterales; family SCN-69-37; genus SYFT01. Next base: position 1,905 of record JANLHE010000192.1, on the reverse strand, counting down.
TTCTTGGAGGCATCGGAGGACTTCTTAGCGCCGAACAAGGATGTGATGGCCGACAAGCCAAGGCCGATCGCCGGAAGAACCCAGGCTACTGCCAACGTCACCGGTGGGAGATTGGGAATCTCTGGAAGATTAAACAGGTCCAACATGGGTGACTACTCCTTACGCACCAGCAGAAAACAAAGAAGGGCGCTCACGGCACGACCTCCGCGACGACGTCTAGGCTGTAAGTCATCACAACGCCGCCTACGGATGCGTAGGTTGTTGAGTAATTAATCGTCGTCCCCTTGTCGGCCCGGATCACAACCTGCTCCTGGAGGACTGTTGCCGTGGTGTTGCCGGTCACGGCCGAGATCGCCTTGGTGCACGCGATCCCGCCATCGGTCCAACCGATCGTCACGGCCAAGGAACTGCTCGTGGTCGCCGCGCGCGTCACGCGGGCATAGACCAGCACCCGATACCGACCGTCCGAGGTCGCCAGCGCGGCATTGGGCGCCAAGGGGATCGCGGTGGCGGCAATCGAGGCGGCCTGCGCGGTCAGTGTGCTCACACCTTGGCGCAGCGACGACACGTTGACCATCGCCAGCAGCAGTGTGATCCAGCGCAACCACTCCCGGTGCATCGGGCGGGAGGCCACCGAGGACGTCGCAGACCAGGACCGTCCTGCCACGTCCGAGAGGAGCGGGGAATCGCCGGGAGGAGAGGTGAGCGCCGCCATCAGTTGTTCCCCGGGCTGACGGTGAGATAGGCGTCGATCAGGCGCCACGGCACCGGATCGGTGAACGACACTTCGAACACGCGCCGGCGCCCGGCGCCGAGGCGATCCCACTGCACGATGGCGTTGTATTCCCCGATGGCGCCGACCTCGCGCCAGAGCTCGGGGCCCCAGGTGCGGCCGCCATCATCGGAATACCGGAGCATGGCCGTGGGCGCGCTGCCCTGCCCGCTCGAGATCCCCACGCCGGTTTCCACGTCCAGCCGGAACATGCCGAACTTGAGCATCATCAGTTCCTGGCCGATATGCGGGGCCCGACGGACGCGCCGGATCATCTGGCCGTCCACGTCGGTCGCGTAGTCGAGGCTCAGTTCAAAGGTGCGGCCCGTGGTGGAGTCGCCCACGATGTGCTTGCCGAAGGCGTACACGTGCCAGCGCGGCCGCCACGCCAGGTCGAGGCCGTTGGAGACATCACGCGAGGACCGGTGGCACCACGTGTTGGTGGCCGCGTCGTAGACGTGGGTTTTCTTCGCGGTCGGGAACTCGAGGACGTAGAACTCGTGGCCCTGCATCTCGTAGGACCAGCCGATCGCATCGTCGATGGTGCCGTAGCCCTGAATCTCGTATTCCAGGGCGTGCGTGCTGATGCGGACCCCGCGCCAGCCCTCCGACCGGAGGACGATCCCGGCACCGGTCTCGCTCTGACTGAGCCACACGACCGAGCCAGCCAGCTTGGCCGCCGACCTCGCCGCGGCGATGCCATGCTCGATAAACGCGCCGTCGATGGGGCCGAACGGGAACGGCGCGCCGCCGTTGTTGTACCAGACCTCCGACGTCCGGTTGCCGAACAGCCAGATTTCCCGGTTGTTGATGAGCATGGACACCCAAGGATCGGCCGCGATGTTGCGCTGGGCGATCTGCGTCGGATCCCAGGTCTGGCCGTCAAGGAGGTCGGACGCCTTCAAGGTCGCAGTGTTGGTATCGAGCGCGAGGTCGAAGCCATCGAGAAAGCCCGCGAAGTGCGCGTCGGCCACGACCGACGCCGTCAGGACATCGGTGGCTAGGGTGAAGATGTAGCCCACGCCGGCGCTCGAGATGAACACTTCCCCGCCGCCGTCGCCGTTGTAGGCGAACGTCACCGGCGTGTTGTCGTTGGCGACCGACCCAATCGTGGTCGGCGTGCCGTCCGCTTC